>DNLN01000160.1 GCA_003488465.1 Sutterella sp.
CGCGTGAGAGAAGGCTATCGCCTCTCGGCGAGCTCCCTAGCGCGGATCTCGTTGTCCACAATGGCGTGCGCCAGCTCACGCATGGTGAGCGGAGCGCACCCTTCGGCCTTGTTGTTGGCGACGGCAAAGAAGCGCTTTCCGGCCGCAACCGCCCGGCCCGCAAGCCAGACGATCCCCGAGCGCGTCACGGCATCACGCGAGCGGATTTCATCAAAGGGCGACCAGTCGGTCTTGAGCTGTCTGTAGCTCCCCATGAAGGTCGAAAGCGACCACCGCACGACGACATCGCCCTGCGGCAGCCACCCGTCCTCCCCCTCGCCCGCCTCGTCAAGCATTCTGAGCGCCGTGATCTGGCGCTGCACAGAAGGCAGGCTCGGATGAATTCCCATCACAAGCCGCACGCCCGTCTCACGGATCGCCTTCACGAACCGCGGCGTGAGAAGCTGAGCGGTGCGCATCTCCACGCAGTAAAGCGGATGTGCGCCGCAGATCTTCCCGGGCAGCGCGGCGAAAAACTCCGCCATCCTGTCGATGAAGGCATGCTGCGCGCCGAGGTCCCGGATCAGCTGCCGCGGCACGGGCGGCATCTCGAAGACCAGGGGGCCGGCCTTCTCCCCCAGCCCTTTGAGGGCGGGCTCGATGAAGGTGTCCACCGCAAGAGCCGTATTCAGATACTGCCTGTTGCGGTCGGTCGCCCGGCCGAAGCGGTCCCGCAGAACGCAGTCGCTCACGGCCTGCGGCGCCTTGACGAGAAACCGGAAGGTCTCGGGCACCTGGGAAGAGAAAAACGCGAATTCAGCCTCGCTGATCGGCTTGTAAAAGCCCTTGTCGATGCCCACGGTCCGCATCACGGGGTGCCGCGAGTAGGCCGAAAGGCCATGCCGGCTGAGGCTTCTCTCCCCGGACATCGGGCTGTAGACGATCCCCCGCCAGCCGGGAAAGTTCCAGCTCGAGGCTCCGAGGTACACGCCGCCCGGAAGCTTCTCTCCGAGGCGCACGAGTTCCGCGTCGGGCGGCTGCGGAGCCACCGGCGCCTTCTCGTTTGGCTGATCCTCGTAAAGAGGCACCTGGGGGTTGAAGCTCATCGGCTCTCCGTGCGGCCCGCAAGCCGCTTCAGTCCCCGTTCAAGCCGCCAAAGCCCCTCAAGAAGCCGAGCCTTCGGGCAGGCGATGTTGATGCGGATGAATCCCTCTCCGGCCTCTCCGTAATGCACGCCCGCGGCAATCCTCACCTTCTCATGCGCGACGAGTTCGGCCTCGATTTGCTCGGAGCTCATGCCAAGAGACTTCACGTTCACCCACTCGAGGTATGTGCCCGCAAGCGGCATCACGGCAAATTCGGGCAGCCTCTCGGCAAAGAACTCTCTCACCGTGCGGTCGTTTTCTTCAAGATACGCGAGCAGGGCTTCAAGCCAGGCCTCGCCCTCTCTGCTGTAGGCGGCGATCGTCGCAACGCAGCCAAAGGGATTGACGTCGCACACTTCGTTCACATTGATCGCCCTGTCGATCCGCGCACGCAGATCGGCATCATCGGTGATGATCGCCGCCATCTGCAGGCCGGCGATATTGAAGCTCTTGGAGGCCGATGTGCAGGTGACGCTGATCCGGCGATTGAGCTCGTTCACCCGGGCAAAGGGCGTGTAGCGTGCGCCGCCAAAGACAAACTCGCCGTGGATTTCGTCGCTGATGACAAGAATTCCGTGCCGGCTGCAGATCTCGCCGATCCGTGCGAGCTGCTCTTCGCTCCAGACATTGCCGCCCGGGTTGTGCGGGTTGCAAAGCAGCAGGACCTTGACCCCGGGGGCGCTCGCGCTTGCCTCAAAGGCGTCAAAATCGATTTCGTAGCGCCCGTCGCCGCCAAGCCTCAAGGGACACTGCTCGGCCGTGCAGCCGTTGTTGCGGATCGAGGAGAAGAAGCAGTTGTAGACCGGCGTGAGGATCAGCACCCGGTCTCCGGGTGCCGTTGCGGCCTTGATGATCGCCGAGATCGCGGGTACCACGCCCGTGGTGTAGAGAATGGATTCACGGGCAATGCTCCAGCCGTGGCGGCGTCTGAACCAGTCGATGAGCGACGCATAGTACTGCTCGGGCACCTTGACGTAGCCAAAAATGCCGTGCGCGGCCCGCGCCTGAACGGCCTCGCGCACGGCCGGCGCCGTCTCAAAGTCCATGTCCGCCACCCACATGGGCAGCACCTGCGGGTCGGCATCGCGATCCCATTTGAAGGATCCCGTGCCCCGGCGCTCGATCAGCTTATCAAAATCAAACATCGGATCGCCTTTTTTTCAAATAAAATCAACAGCAAAAAGCCAGAGCTTTTACACCCCGGCCTTGACATGAACTTCTCGAAAGCCAGAGCAGGCTCTAAGTCTCTTCCTCGGTCTCGATCCGGCAGTTCTTCGGCTCGCGGACGAACTCGTTGATGATCACCTCACCCGCCTTGCGGCACTTGATGAAGCCGCCCGAAGGGTTCTTGATGCTCGTCACATCGCCCCGGATGTCGGCGGTCACGGTCGAATACTCGAACACGAGATCGCAGTCCGGATCAAGCGTGCAGTTCTCAAGCACGAGATCCTCGGCGTAGCAGAGCACCTGCGAGCCCGAGATCCTGCAGTTCACAAGACGCAGGTTCTTCGAGTGCCAGCCGAGGAACTCGCCGTTGATCTGCGAATCGTACACGGTCACGTTCTCGGTGTTCCAGAACGCGTCCTTGGAGTTGATCACCGCATTGTGAATCTCGATGTTCCTGCACCACTGGAAGGAATAGTTTCCGTCGTGCCGGTAGTTCTCGATATAGATGTCATGGCTGTGCATGAACAGGTAGTCGGCGCCCGCGACCTTGACATCCTTCAGAGTCACGTTTCCGCAGTTCCAGAACGTTTCCTTCGCGTCCGTGAACGTAACCCGCTCGCACTCGATGTTGGTCATGTCGCGGAACATCTTGGGCGCATCGACGAGCGTGTCGCGCATCGTGACGTTGTGCGCGTACCAGATGGCGGCGCGCCCGCCCGGTGCGGCAAAGTGGCAGTCCGTGATCAGCACGTCGGTGCAGAGCCAGAACGGATACTTGCCTTCGAAGCGGCAGTGGTCGGCCATGAGGTTGTAGCCGTGCTTGAGCGAGGATTCTCCCGCGTGAATCGTGACATTGCGAAGAATCGTGTCGCGGATTGCGTAAAGCGGCCGCTCGCCGCCGAATTCCTGATTTTCAATCGTCTTCATTTCCATTTTGATATGCCTGTGTTCAGTGCTACTTGAGGTTCGATACTGTAGCATTTCAGGCCCGCATCGAACTGAACCTTTGCACCAAACCTTTGCCTGTTCCTGCCGCCGCGAAAGACATGACCGAATCGAAGAACCCCTCCGCACAAATCCTGCTTGAACGCATCCGGGAGGGAGAGCGTCTGACCCTTGCAGAGCGCTTTGCCCTGGTTGCGTACCTGGCGGTTCCCGCCGTGCTCGCGGAGTTCTCGAACATCCTCATGCACTACATCGACGCCGCGATGGTCGGCCACTACGGCGCGCATGCCGCAGCGGCGGTCGGGCTCGTGTCCACGACGATCTGGCTCTTCTGGGGGACAACGAGCATTTTCCTGTCGGGATTCGTGGTGCAGGTCGCGCACCGGATCGGCGCCAAGGAGTTCGACAAGGCCAGGTCCATCATGCTGCAGGGCTTTGTCGTCGTCACGATTGCCGCGAGCACCATGGCGCTCATCGGCGTGCTCATCCACACCCGCCTGCCCTACTGGCTGGGGGCCGACGCGGACATCGCTCCCCTCTCCTCAAGCTACTTCGTGCTCGTTGCAGGGGCCTTCCCGCTTTCGATTCTCGGCTGGCTGGCAAGCGGCATGCTCCGCTCGAGCGGCGACATCAAGACGCCCTCGGTCATCAATGTCGGCATGTGCGTGCTTGACGTCATCTTCAACTTCGTGCTGATCTTCGAGAGCCGCAGCGTCACGCTTGCGGGGTTCACCCTGTGGGTGCCCGGGGCGGGCCTTGGCGTTGCGGGCGCGGCGATCGGCACCATCCTTGCCGAACTGACCGGGCTCGTGCTGCTTGCCTACACGCTTTTTGCGAAATCCCCGATTCTGGGCATCCGCGGACGCTTCTCGGGCATTGTCTTCTCCCGGGATACGCTGCGCCGGGCGCTCACGATCGGCGCTCCGATCGGCACGGGCCGCATCTTCATGACGGCGGCGCAGGTGGCCTCCACGATGATCATCGCGCCCCTCGGAACCGTGTCGCTCGCGTCGCACTCGCTCGCCATCACGGCCGAGAGCCTGTGCTACATGCCCGGGTACGGCATCGGCGAGGCGGCCGCAACGCTCTCCGGCCAGACGCTCGGCGCACGCCGCCCAGAACTTGCGCGGCAGCTTGCCTGGCTCAACGTGGGCGTCGGCTGCGCGGTCATGGCCACAATGGGCGTGGTGATGTTCTTCGGCGCGCACCTGATCATGGCCACGCTCTCGTCGGATCCGGCCGTGCAGGCGCTTGGAGCCACGTGCCTGAAGATTGAAGCCTTCGCCGAACCCCTTTACGCCGCCGCGATCATCGCCAACGGCGTCTTCACGGGCGCGGGCGACACCTTTAAGCCCGTCCTCATGAACCTCTTTAGCTTCTGGGGCGTTCGCATCACCGCCATGTACTTCCTCGCCCCCGTCTACGGTCTCGTGGGCGTCTGGAGCGCGATGTGCGCCGAGCTCTGCCTGCGCGGCACGCTGTTCCTTGCACGCCTTAAATTCGGCAACTGGTCCGAGTCCAAAGTGCTTCGAGACTAAGCGGCAGAAACAAAAAAGAGGACCCGTTTCCGAGTCCCCCGGCTGCGGCTTCCCTCAGATGCGGCCATCGCAGTCCGCCCTGAAGGAAGCCGGATGAGCCCCCTAGCTGATTAGCTCTTTTGCGCTGCAGGCGCCTTCTCGCCCTGCGGTCCGCGCGGGCCGGGCCCCATGCCGGGACCGCCGCGGCGGCCATGGCCGCGCATGCCGTGGTGGGCTTCGGTCTGGTCAAGCACGTAGTTCTGCTTGGCGTCGAGCACCTTCATGAGTTCGGCTCTCTTGGCGGTGATGACCTCCAGGTTGGCAAGCTCGAACTTCATGCGCTCGATCCGGCACTCAAGGCGCGTCTGCTGATCCAAAGCCGGTCCCTTGTTCGCTTCCCAGCGGGCCTTGCGGTCCTGCTCGAACTTCACGCGGGCGTTGACATAGGCGCTCCAGGCAGCCTTCTGGTCGTCACGCAGACCGATCAGCCTCTCGACGGATGCGTAGCCCGCCTTGACGTGTTCGAGGCGGTCAATGCGCGGACCGTGCATGGGGCCGGCGCGGAAGTTGCCGCGGCACTCGGGGGCGCACTGCGGGCCCTGTCCCATGCCGGGGCCGCCCTGCATTCCGGGATAAGCCATGGCCGAGGCTGCGCCAAGACCCAGGATCGAAGCCAGTGCGATCGAAGCAATCGTCTTTCTCATGGTGGTTCCTTTCTTTGTTTGTGTTACTGCCGTTGGTGGAAAAAGTGTTTTCGTGCGGTCGCGCGTACTTCCTCGTCCGCTCTCAGGGGCAATCTTCCCGCGTCAGGCGCCCTGAGCGACAGAGCCAACGCAAACGAACTTTGCAAAGTGTGTCCGAACGGG
>DNLN01000140.1 GCA_003488465.1 Sutterella sp.
CCAAGCTCGACGGCACTGCCAAGGGGGGCGTTCTGGTTGCGATCACCGCCGACAGAAAGGATCGGCCGCTTCCCATCTATTTCGTGGGCGTTGGCGAGCAGATCGACGATCTGCAGCCTTTTAACGCGCGAGCTTTTGCAAGCGCCCTCGTGGGCCTTGATCAGAGCGAAGAGGATGCGGCTCGCGAGACCGCCCGCGCCGAGGCGATGAAACACGTCAAGGACTTCAACCTAGAGGACGCGATCAACGAGTCCGCGTAAGAGAGCGGTTTGGGGATTTAATTCGGGGAAAGAGAGACGAGCATGCTTTTAGCCGCAGTCGATTTGGGCAGCAACAGTTTCCGGCTGGAAATCGGGGAAGTCGTGGGCGAGCGGATCGTATCCCGCGCGTACCACAAGGAATATGTCCGGCTTGCCGCAGGATTCGACGAGCACGGGGCGATCACCGCGGAAAAGATTGAGGAGTCGCTTGCGGCCCTGAGGCACTTCAGGGAGCTTCTCGGGGACATTCCGCCCGAGCAGGTGCGGGCCGTGGGCACGCAGGCGCTTCGCGTTGCAAAGAACACCGGCGAGTTCCTGCCTGCCGCATGCGAGGCGCTCGGCCATCCGATCGAGGTGATTGCGGGCCGCGAGGAGGCGCGCCTTGTGTTCTCCGGCTGCACGCATACGCTTCCCGCATCGGACGAAACGCGCCTGGTCGTGGATATCGGCGGCGCCTCCACCGAGCTTGTGACGGGAACCGGATATGCGGCCCGCAGTTGCGAGTCCTTTCATGTCGGATGCGTCAATACCTCGCTCGCGTTCTTTCCGGGCGGCGTGATCACCGAAGAGGGGATGCATCGGGCGCAGCTTGCCGCGCAGGCTGAATTCATCGAGGCCGCGCGGCTGTTCTCGCCCCGCACGTGGGACGCCGCCTATGGCAGCGCAGGCACGATCAGCGCCGTTGCCGAGATCGGCACTGCCGGGGGGCTGACGAACGGCGTCGTGACGACCGCGCTTTTGCGGCGGTTGAGAAGCGAGCTGGTGGAGTTCGGCAGTTTTCGGAGCATCAACCTGCCGGGGCTGCGCGAAGACCGCCGCGAGGTGATCGCGGGCGGCATCGCCGTGCTCTCGGCGGTCTTTGACATCTTCGGCATCAAGCAGATGGCGCCCGCGCAGGGAGCTCTGCGCGTCGGTCTGCTTTACGATCTTCTTGACCGAAAGAGCGAACAGGACATCCGCGACAAGACGGTTGCCGCAATCGTCAAGCGCTCCGACGTTGACAAGCAGCAGGCAGGGCGCGTGGCAGCCCTTGCAGACAAGTTCCTCGTGGCGCAGGGCGTTGCGGACAAGAGCGCCCGCAAGCTCCTTCAGTGGGCCGCGATGCTCCACGAAACGGGCAAGCTGATCAGCCCGAGCCGCTACCACCGGCACAGCGAATACATCGTGCGTAACGCGGACATGCCGGGCTTTTCCAAGGCCGACCAGAACCGCATGGCAACGCTCGTGCTCGGCCAGCGCGGGAACCTTGCCAAGGTGCGCGAGGCGCTTGCCGATCCGCTCATGGTGCGGATGATCCTTGCGCTGCGCCTGGCGGTCATTTCGGCGCACGCCCGCCGCACGGCAAAACTGCCCGAGTGGTCGCTTGAAGTGACGGCTCGGGGCGCAAAGCCCGTCATTGACATTCATATCGACCCGGTGTGGCTCCCGCGCCATGCGCTCACCGAGTTCCTCTTCATCGAGGAGGCGAAGATCTGGGCCCGTGCCGGCATCCTCTTCCGGCTGAACGGAGAAAAGGTGGACTGTGGCTAAGGGAAAGACTGAGCAGCGCAGGGCGGTCAACGCACCCCTCATCGAACTCGTGAACGCCTCGGTTGATCTGGATGACGAGCGGCGTCTTGTCGGCATCACGTTCAACGTGACGCGCGGCGAGTTCGTGTGCCTGCACGGTTCGACCGGATCGGGCAAGTCCCTCTCCCTGAAGCTGATCGCCGGTCTCATTCGGCCTTCGGCGGGCGAAGTGCGCGTCGCGGGCGAACGCATCAACGACTTCACCGAGCGGGAAAAGCTCTGGATGCGCCGCTCGATGGGCATCATGGTGCAGGACATGCAGCTCCTTGAGGACCGCACGGTGCTTGAGAACGTGATGCTTCCCGCGCTCGCAAGCGAAGCCTCTTTCTCCGAAGCAAGAAAGCGCGCAGGCAGCGCCCTCAAGAAATGCCGCATCGAGCATCTTGCTCGGCTCCGGCCCCATGAACTTTCCGCAGGGCAAAAGCAGCTTGCGCTTCTGGCGCGCGCCGTGGTGAATCACCCCGTGGTGATTCTTGCCGACGAGCCCGCAGCGCATCTTGATGCCGAAAACGCCCAGATCCTGATGGATCTGCTGGGCGAATTCTCGCAAGCCGGCGTGTGCGTGATTCTGGCTTCGCACCTCGAGCTGATGCCCAGATCCGTCGCCTGCCGCTCGATTCACCTGGACGGCCGGCAGAGAATCGTCAAGGAGTCCGCATCATGAGTCCGGTGAGTGCAAGACTCTGGGCGCTGCAGCAGACCTGCCGCGGAATCTGGCATGCCAAGGGGCTCTTTTCGCTTGCGCTTGCGCTTGCGGGCCTCGCGCTCACGATCCCCGTCTTTCTCGGCACGCTCATCTGGAGCTTCAGCAAGCCCGTGATCAACGTGCCGATGCAAACCGAAATCACCGTCTTTGCCGAACGCAGCGCCGGGGATGTGTCGGTCGCTGAACTAAGCCGCGCCATCTCCGAGTTGAACGCCGTTTCCTCCGTTCGCGTCGTCAAGCGCGCCGATGCGCTCGCGATGGTGAACAAGTCCTTGGGCCTGAAGGACGCGCGCCGCACCGGCAACCCCCTTCCCGACATCGTGATCGCCACCATCGCGCCCAACATCTCAAGCGAGGACATCGCGGCGGTGGCCGCCCGCATCCAGAAGATGAAGTATGTGGATCTTGTCGCCTACGACGACAGCTGGGCAAAGCACCTTTCGGCGCTTTTATCGGCGGTGAGCGTGGTGCTCGGCGTTCTGGGAAGCGTCGTCTTCGCTCTGGTGTTCCTCGTGATTGCCGCTTCGGTCCGCATGACGACCAATGCGCAGAAGGAGGAGATCAAGGCGCTCTTTATCTTTGGCGCAACGGGATCGTTCATCTGCAGACCGTACGTCTGGAGGGGCTGCATCATGCTGACGCTCGCTTCACTCGTGTCGCTGCTCATTACCCTTGCCGGCATCCGGCTGCTAGCCGACCCGGTGGCGAACTTCGCGCGCCTTTACGGCGCGGAGCTCGCCCTTTCCATGCCCTCGATGCAGTGGTGCGGGCTCTTTGTTGCGGCGGCGGGCCTCGTCGGAGCGGTGATCGGCGGCATTGCGGCACGCGACTCTCTGCGCACGCTGCGCAACCCGTCCTGACGCGAAGGGTTGGCCTTGCGCTTCCGTGATAGGATGTCGATCCTCGCAAAAAATCCCTCCCCTTAATAGGAACTCCTGCCTTGGCTAAGAATCAATCTGGGTATGAAGTGCTTGATCCGGCGCAGGAGCGCCGCGGATCCTCTTCGCTCGTGCCCGTTCGCGAGAACAGGGGCACAGTGGTGCCCTATGCCAAAAAGGAGCACCTGCCGGCGCTTACGCCGGGCGCTCTGGGAGACCTTGAAGCGTATATCCGGGCGGCGAACGCCGCTCCGATGCTCACGGCCGAGGAGGAGCAGGAGCTCGCTAGGAAGCTGCGCGACGAGGGTGACCTTGACGCCGCCCAGAAGCTCACGTTCAGCCACCTGAGGCTTGTGATTTCAGTGGCCAGAGGCTATCTCGGGTACGGGCTTTCCCACGCCGACCTCATCCAGGAAGGCAACATCGGCCTCATGAAGGCGATCAAGCACTTTGATCCGGAAAAAGGCGTGCGCCTTACGACATACGCCTCGACCTGGATCAAGGCCGAGATCCAGGAATTCATCATCCGCAACTACCGGATGGTGAAGCTTGCGACGACCAAGAACCAGAGAAAGCTCTTTTTCAACCTGCGGCAGATGCGCGAGGATGAAAAGTCGCTGTCCGCAGCCGAGGCCGGGAGAATCGCCGAAGCGCTCGAAGTGAAGCCCGAAGAGGTTCTTGACATGGAAATGCGGCTCTCGGGCGCGGATACCCCCCTTGACAGTCCCGCGGAAACCGAGGATGAGGAACGCTTCTCTCCCATCGACTGGCTCACGCGCGAAGAAGATACTCCGACCAGCATCCTGCAGGAGAAGGCCCGCGAAAGGCTCTCCCGCGAGGGGCTCACGCGCGCCATGGCTTCGCTTGACGAGAGGAGCCGCGAGGTGATCTTCGCCCGGTATCTGAACGAGGACGGGGAGGGGAACCTTGCACCCAAAACCCTGCAGGAACTCGCCCGACGCTTTGGCGTTTCGATCGAGCGCGTCCGCCAGATCGAAAAGAAGGCCATCCAGAAGATGCATGAAGTGCTCGCGGGCGACGAGGACATCATCGAGGGGGCGTGAGATGTTTCACGTTGTTCTGGTTCACCCGGAGATTCCGCCCAACACGGGCAACGTCATTCGGCTGTGCGCCAATACGGGCTGCAGGCTGCACCTTGTAAAGCCCCTTGGCTTTGAGGTGGACGACAAGCGGCTCATTCGCGCGGGCCTTGACTATCACGAATTCACGACGATGACGGTCTACGAGAACTGGGAGGAGTTCCTCTTGCGCTGCAACCCGCCCCGCGAGCGGATGTTCGCGATGACAACGAAGGGCGCGTCGGTTTTCTCCCGCATGCAGTTTCGCCCCGGGGACTGGCTGGTCTTCGGAAGCGAAGGCTCGGGGCTGCCCGACGCGATCCGCGGCGAGTTTCCCGAGAGTCAGAGAATTCGCCTTCCGATGCGGCCGAAGAACCGCTCGCTCAACCTGAGCAACGCCGTTGCCGTCACGGTCTTTGAAGCCTGGCGGCAGAACGGGTACGAGGGCGGCGTGTAGCCGCCCGAAGGAAATCCGTCAGGAATCTGCGAGATTCACTTCGTCCGCCGATTCCCGACCGTCCTCAAAGCGCACGTCGCCCGCAAGCGCCTCAGCTTGCCGCCGCTTCGTGTCAAGCGCTTCGGCAATGGCGTTCACAAGCGTCTCGAGCCCCTCGTGCGCAGCGGCGCTGATCGCAAAGAACGGGCGGCCGTCCGAGGCAAGAGCGCTCCTTAGGCGCGAAAACACTTCTTCGCGGGCTTCTTCCGGGAGCAGATCGATCTTGTTGAGCACAATCCAGCGGGGCTTTTTGGCGAGTTCCGGATCGTATTTTGCAAGCTCTTCGGCAAGCGCCTCGGCCTCATGCACGGGATCGGCGCTCTCGTCGATCGGCGCGCAGTCGATGATGTGCAGCAGAAGGCTCGTGCGGGAAAGATGCCGCAAAAAGAGGTGCCCGAGGCCCGCGCCTTCGCTTGCGCCTTCAATGAGCCCCGGAATGTCGGCGATGACAAAGCTCTGCTCGGGCCCTACGCGCACGACGCCAAGATGCGGGTGGAGCGTCGTGAAGGGGTAGTCGGCGATCTTCGGGCGGGCGTTGGAGACCGCCGTGATGAGCGTGGATTTCCCGGCATTGGGCATGCCGAGGAGTCCGACGTCCGCAAGGACCTTGAGCTCAAGGCGCAGAGCGCGGTATTCGCCAGGCTCTCCAGGCGTCATCTGGCGCGGCGCGCGGTTGACGCTCGTCTTGAAGTGCAGATTGCCAAGACCTCCCTTGCCGCCCGCGGCAATGAGAACCTTCTTGCCGTGCTCGGTGAGGTCGGCAACGGTCTCGCCTGAGGCTTCGTCGACGAGCTGCGTGCCGACGGGAAAGCGCAGCACGATGTCCTCGCCCTTGGCGCCGAAGCAGTCCGCTCCGCGTCCGTTTTCGCCGTTCGGAGCGAAGAACTTGCGCGTGAAGCGATAGTCGACAAGCGTGTTGATGTTGCGGTCGGCGAGCGCAAAGACGCTGCCGCCGCGGCCGCCGTCGCCGCCGTCCGGGCCGCCCTTGGGAATGAACTTTTCACGGCGAAAGCTGGCGGCGCCGTTTCCGCCCTTGCCGCCCTGCACTTCAATGCGCGCTTCGTCAATAAATTTCATGGCTCTCTTCTCGGACGCGTGTCCTCGGCGTGTCTTGCCAAGCGCTGCGCCGGCTCCTTGGAATTGTCCTGTTGTGGGGTGGGTACTCACAAAAAAGCCCTGAACGATCGCTCGCCAGGGCTCTTTTTGCTTGGGCTGTTCTCTTGGCGATTAGCCGGCCACGGGAACGACCTTCACGAACTGATGGTTCTTCGGGCCCTTCACTTCGAACGTGACAGTGCCGTCAACCTTGGCAAAGAGCGTGTGATCGCGGCCGCAGCCGACGTTCTCGCCGGGATGGAACTGAGTGCCGCGCTGGCGAACGATGATGCCGCCTGCGTTGATCATGGCGCCGCCGAACACCTTCACGCCGAGGCGCTTGCTCTGGGAATCGCGGCCGTTGCGGGTAGAACCGCCACCTTTCTTATGTGCCATTTTGCTGTCTTCCTAAAAAAGTTTCACAAAAATTAAGCCGTGATACCGGTGATCTCGAGCTCAGTGTAGTTCTGACGATGGCCGCCGCTCTTCATGGAGTGCTTGCGGCGACGGAACTTGAAGATGCGAACCTTGTCGCTCTTGCCATGGCTGAGAACCTTGGCCTGGACGGAAGCGCCCTCAACGAGGGGAGCGCCGGCCTTGATGCCGTTCTCTTCGCTGCTCACGGCGAGCACGTCCGAGAGCGTGACTTCAGCGCCGACTTCGGCAGCCAGGGTTTCAACCTTGAGCTTGTCGCCAACGGCAACGCGATACTGCTTGCCGCCGGTCTTGATGATTGCGTACATGAGTGATTACCTCGCCCGTTTCGCGCCCGGCCGAACGCCGGTAGACGAAACCTTTTTATATTAAAGGGATGTGTGCTGTGCCCCCTGTCTTCGGGAAGAAGGCGCGGGACAGGCGCGCACACACGCTTTCACTTGCGTGGAAAGGCGGGCATTATGACACGGGAAATTCCGCGTGTCAATGACTAACAGCCTGTTTTTTCGGGGAAACAGAGGTTGCGCGTCTTTGACTGGCGATCTCGATGAGGTCCTCGATCGCGATCTCGGGAGGCAGCGTGTGGAAAGCCGCGTAGTTGCGCTTCATGACTTTTGCGGGCGCCGGCCGATAGATCCTTCGGCTTGGCTCCTTGC
>DNLN01000194.1:0-14155 GCA_003488465.1 Sutterella sp.
AAGTAGCCGATCACGGGCTTGTCAAGCAGCACGGCATCCGACCCCTTCATGCGAAGATCCATGAACGCCTCGCTCGTTGCGTTGAAGGCCTTCACCCGGGCGCTCGGAACCTTGGCGGCCATGTCCGCGCCGGTCGTGCCGATCTGCACGGCGATCGTTCTGCCCTTGAGGGCGTTGAGATCGGTGAACTTCGCCTTGTCCGAAGTGCGCACGAGAAGCCCCTGCCCGGCCACATAGTAGGGATCGGTGAAGGCAACCTTCTGGGCGCGTTCGGCCGTGATCGTCACGCCGGAGGCGACCACGTCAAGCGAGCGGGAGACAAGCGCCGGAATGAGCGCATCAAACCCCATGGAGACGATCTCGACCTGGTGTCCGGCGCGCCGACTCATCTCGCGGATGAGATCCATGTCAAATCCCGCATAGTCGCCGGTTTTCGAGTCCTTGAACTCGAACGGCGCAAACGTCGGCTCGCAGCCCACGCGAAGCGTCGCCGCGAATGCGGCCGAAGAGATGAGCGCGGCAGCTAGCGCCGCGCCGGCAATCAAGCCCTTCACTTGCATTTTCTGGTGGTCCTATAGAACGAGCAGTGCGGCCGCTGCTGCGGGAAACACGGCAAGCGCTGCATCAAGCCGGTCGAAAAATCCGCCGTGTCCGGGAAGCAGATTGCTCGAGTCCTTGATCCCGGCCTGCCTCTTGAGGGCCGATTCGAAAAGATCGCCCGCGATGGACAGGGCAACAATGAGAAAGATCATCATGAAGGCCGTCGCAAACCCGTGCGCATCCACAAGCCGGCTCGTGAACACGTACCGGCCCGGAAGGATCACATACGCGACAACCGTGACGAAGAAGACGCTCAGGACGGCGCCCGCCGCCCCCTCCCAGGTCTTCTTCGGAGAAAGCGCAACGGCCATCTTGTGGCGGCCGAAGATCATGCCGCTGAAGTACGCGCACACGTCGGCGAGCCAGACGATCATGAACACCGAGAGCATCAGCGCCCAGCCGCCCTCACGGGTGAACCAGAGCAGCGCCGTCCAGGCCGCAGCCGGAAACGTGAGCGCCATCAGGATGCTGTAGCTGCGCTTTAAGCCGAAACCGCGGTCCTTAGCGGCATAAACAACCGCCAGAAGGGCAAGCCACACGCACGTCACCGCAAGTTCAAAGCCGATAAAGAGCTCGCCTGCGGGCCGCACATCGAGAAACGCCGCAGCACACATCACTGCGGTCTCGATGCCCGCGATCACCCACACAAAGGTCATCTCCATGCGCGCGATGCGCAGCCACTCCCAGACCACGGCGCCAAAGCCCACGGCCAGAACGGCAAGCAGAAGATTTTCGGAAACCGCCAGGCTCGCAAGAAGCACTGCGAGCAGCACCACGGCCGTCATCACTCGGGTCTTAAGCATCCTTTTCCTCCTGCTCGATCTGTTCGCCTGTCTTGCCAAAACGCCTCTGCCGGGACGAATACCACTCGAGCGCCTCGTGCAGATGCCCGGCCTCAAACTGCGGCCAGTACACGTCCGAGAACCAGAGCTCGGCGTATGCAGCCTGCCAGAGAATGAAATTGGAAATGCGCTGCTCGCCGCCCGTGCGGATCATGAGATCCACGGGACCGGCCCAGTTGAGCGCGAGATGCCTTTCGATCGAGGATTCGGTAAGGTCCTCGCCTGCGGCAGCCGCCGCACGGGCGGCCTGGGCGATGTCCCACCTGCCCCCGTAGTTCATCAGCACGTTGAGGGTCATCTCGGCGGCCGGAGCCGTCACCCGCTCGGCCCTGGCGATCGCCTCCCTCAGGGGCTCGTCAAAGGCCGCCACGTCGCCCACGACGTGCAACCGGATGCCGTTTTGCATGAGCGGCTCGGCCTCCTGCGAGAGCGCCTTCACGAAGAACTTCATCAGCGTGCGCACTTCGTCTCCGGGGCGGTTCCAGTTCTCACTGGAAAAGGCGAATACGGAAAGGTGCCTGATCCCTTCACGGCGCGCCGCCTCAACGATGCGGCGAAGGGCTGCCACTCCCCGCCTGTGCCCTTCGGTGCGGGGAAGAAACCGCTGCTTCGCCCAGCGGCCATTGCCATCCATGATGATGGCTACGTGGTTGGGTAGGTGCATGACCAAACTTTCGTGCACCCGGGGCTCCGGGGGCACACAGAAAATCACTAAACGAAAGAGCACCCGGATGAAGTCTTGTGAATCAACTCCCTCTGGGCGCTCCGATTGTTCCGACCGGTGCACCGTTCTCAAACGCGGCGCTCCCGGTTTCGGGAAAGCTCCGACGGACTAGACCGTCATCACTTCCTTTTCCTTCTTGCTCACGAGATCATCGACTTCGGCAATGTACTTGTCGGTGACCTTCTGGATGTCCTTCTGAGCCCCAGTGGAGTCATCCTCGCTGATTTCCTTGGCCTTTTCAAGCTTCTTGACGGACTCATTGGCATCACGGCGGAGATTACGGATGGCGACCTTGGCGTCCTCGCCTTCGCCGCGCACGATCTTGCAAAGCTCCTTGCGGCGCTCTTCGGTAAGCGGGGGAATCGGCACGCGGATCACGTCGCCGTTCACAGCCGGATTCAGGCCGAGATCTGCCGAGAGGATCGCCTTCTCGAGCACCTTGACCATCTTGCGGTCCCAGGGCTGCACCGTGAGCGTGCGGGCATCGGCAACGCCGAGGTTCGCAACCTGCGTGATCGGCATCATCGAGCCGTAGTACTCGACGGTGATGTGTTCAAGAATGCCGGTCGAAGCGCGGCCCGTGCGCAGCTTCACCAGATCGGATTTAAGCGCCTCGACCGAGCGCTGCATCTTTCGTTCGGTTTCCTGTCGAATCTCAGCAACAGTACTCATAAGATTTCCTTTCAAATCAATCTAAAACTAAATGTGGACCAGCGTACCCTCGGGCTCACCCAGCACGACGCGGCGCAAGGAGCCCTTCTTGCGGATCGAAAAGACCTTGATCGGCAGCTTCTGGTCGCGGCACAGCGCAAAGGCCGTCGCATCCATCACCTTCAGGTCACGCCGAATCACCTCGTCAAAGGTAATGTCATCATACAGCGTCGCATTGGGATCTTTTCGGGGGTCTGCCGAATAAATGCCGTCGACCTTGGTGGCCTTCAGAACGATCTCGGCGCCGATTTCGGCTCCGCGCAGCGCGGCGGTCGTATCGGTCGTAAAGAACGGGTTGCCGGTTCCGGCGGCAAAGATCACGACGCGGCCCTTTTCAAGATACTTCAGAGCACGGCCGCGAATGTACGGCTCGGCGACCTGAGAGAGCGTGAGCGCGCTCTGCACGCGGGCTTCGACTCCGGCGCGGCGCAGTGCATCCTGCAGCGCCATGGCGTTCATCACCGTGGCAAGCATGCCCATGTAGTCGCCGGTTGCGCGATCCATGCCGGTTGCGCCAAGCGCGACGCCGCGGAAGATGTTGCCGCCGCCAACCACAATGCCAAGCTCAAGGCCGAGCGCGAGAACCTCCTTGATGTCCTCGACCATCGAGGTGATCGTCTCCTTGTTGATTCCGAAGGAATCGTCGCCCATGAGGGCTTCGCCGGACAACTTGAGAAGAACGCGCTTGTACTTGAGGTGAGGATGAGCCATGTCAATCTCCTAAAGGCTGTAGATCCAACTTGCCGCGAAGCTGCCGTGCCGTTTTTCACGTGCGCGCAGAAGGGGGCATGCACAGCCTGCCCCCGCCTGCAGCACCGGGAGCGCTGCGGCTAGCAAATTTCGCGTGGATCATACCGCAAAATGGCGCTCCCGGGTTGGCTTCCCGAGCGCGCCTTTTCTAAGGCAAACGCCCGTTTTCAGGGCGTTTGCAAGCAAAAGAGAGGTCTCTTGCCTTAAGCCTTCTTGGCCGCGTTCTGCTGAGCGGCGACTTCGGCTGCGAAGTCCTCGTTGCGCTTCTCAAGGCCCTCGCCGACAACGTACAGGGCGAAAGAGACAACCTTGGCGCCCTTGCTCTTGAGCAGGTTGCCGACGGTCACGGTGTCGTCCTTGACGAACGGCTGGTTGACCAGGGTGACTTCCTTGAGGAACTTCTGCACGGTGCCTTCGGCGATGCGCGGCAGCAGAGCCTCGGGCTTGCCGGCCTCCTTGGCCTTCTCGATGGCGACGCGGCGCTCGGTCTCGATGAGGGCGGGATCAACGCCGTCCTTGTCGAGAGCCTTGGGCTTGGAAGCGGCGATGTGCATGGCAACGTCATGGGCGAGTTCGTCGTCACCGCCGACCACGTCGACCAGAGCAGCAATCTTGGAGCCGCCGTGGACGTACTGGTGGAGCTTGCCCTGGGCTTCGAAGCGCACGAAGCGGCGGAAGCTCATGTTCTCGCCGATCTTGCCGACCAGAGCGGTGCGGACCTGCTCAAGGGTCTGGCCGTTGAGCTCAAGAGCGCTGAGAGCGGCGATGTCGGCCGGCGCCTTTTCGGCGACCAGGCGGACGGCGTCCTTGGCCATCTGCTGGAACTCGGGGTTCTTGGCAACGAAGTCGGTCTCGGAGTTGGTCTCGAGCATTGCGCCGGTCTTTCCGTCTTCGGAAATGAACACCGTGACGATACCCTCGGCGGTGATGCGGGCGGCGGCCTTGGTGGCCTTGTTGCCCAGCTTCACGCGCAGAATCTCTTCAGCCTTGGCGGCGTCGCCATCGGCCTCGGCAAGCGCCTTCTTGCATTCCATCATCGGGGCGTCGGTCTTCACACGAAGCGCCTTAACCATTGCGGCAGTAATAACGGCCATGTTGAGCTCCTAATCAATGTCCTGCCATCGCTCGCCTGCTGCGAGCGGGCATTTTGGAAAATCGGTAAATTTTAATCTGTACGAAAAAACGGAGCGTAGGAATATTGCACCTGCGCTCCGCTTTTAGCCGGCTGATGGAACCGTCAGGCGATCCCGCTCAGCCCTTTGTCGAAAAGACGGTCGCCAGGTCGCGTAAATTACGCGGCGGGAGCCTCTTCAACAAACTCCTCCTCGGCCTGAACCTCTTCGCCGGTCTTGGTGGCTTCCTTGCCAGCCAGGATGGCATCGGCGATGCCGGAGGCGTAGATGGCGACGGCCTTGGCGGCGTCGTCGTTGCCGGGGATGACGTAGTCAACACCCTCGGGGCTGTGGTTGGTATCCACAACGCCGATGACGGGGATGCCAAGCTTGTTGGCTTCCTGAATGGCGATCTTGTGGTAGCCGACGTCAACGACGAACAGGGCGTCAGGAAGGCTGTTCATTTCCTTGATGCCGCCGATGGACTTGTTGAGCTTCTCGATCTCACGGGTGAAGTCGAGGGCTTCCTTCTTGGTCATCTTCTCGACGCCGCCGTCCTCAACCGTCTGCTCCATGTCGCGCAGGTGCTTGATGGTCTGCTTGACGGTCTTGAAGTTGGTGAGCGTGCCGCCCAGCCAGCGCTGGTCGACGTAGCAGCAGCCGGCGCGGGTGGCCTGCTCGACGATGATGTCGCGGCCGCCGCGCTTGGTGTTCACGAAGAGGATCTTGCCGCCATTGGCAGCGAGCTCGCGGGCGAACTTCTCGGCCTCGGCGAACTTCTCAACGGTCTTCTCGAGATTGATGATGTGAATCTTGTTGCGGGCGCCGAAGATGTACTGCGCCATGCGGGGATTCCAGAAACGGGTCTGGTGGCCGAAATGGCAGCCAGCCTCAAGCATTTCACGCATGCTAACGGACATTTTTTATCTCCAAGGTTAATGTCTGACGCCGCAGCCGATTGATTTGGGGTCCCTCTCGGGCCACCTCGGACAAGCTGCAGCGCGCTATTTACAAGCCCTCAGCCAACAACGGCAGTCGGGCCACTTTGCCTTCGGAAAGGCGGAAAGCGTGCGATTATATGGCTATCAAGGTCGATTTTGCAAGGCTTGTTCGAGCCTTTTTAGCTGACCTTGTAGTTCTTTCGCATCTGGGCGACGCTCTGGGGCAGATACGGCATCGCAAAATCGATGACCTGCTCGGCCGGAACGATCAGCACCGAGTTCCTCCAGTAGCCGGTTTTCACCGCAGAGGTCATGCCCGCGAGGAACACGCACAGGCAGACGATGACTACGCCGCGCACGAATCCGAACAGGCTGCCGATCGCCCGGTCCTCAAAACTCACGCCTCCTGCCCTGAGCAGCTTGCCGATCAGCTTGCTCGCGATGCCGCAGGTGAAAAGCACGACGATCACGATGCCGAGTGCGGCCATGGCGGTCCGCACGAGAAGCGAAAGTCCGGGCAGCGGAATCACCTCGGCGAGCTCCGGAGCGAACTTCATGGACAGCCAGATCGCAAGAGCCCAGCCGAAAATGGCGAAGACCTCCCGCACCACACCCCGGCTCACGCCGAGAATCGTCGAGAGAAGCAGAACTGCCGCGATGACCCAATCAATTTCGTTCATAACAAAATCTTCCGTTGCACGCCGATGCTATTTCGTCTTCTTTGCCTGCGGGGCATCCTTGGGCTGGACGATGAAGCCCTTGATCCCGTTCTCATTCATGCGCTTTAAAGCCTGCGCAGCCTGAGCCTGAGTTGCAAAACGGCCGACCCTGACGCTCCACAGATCCGTGTTCTTGTACTTGACGACCTGCATGTAGGCAGGGAGCTTCAACTTGCTGAGCAAATCCTTCTTCACGGCGGCGGCCGCCTTGTTGCTCGTGGCGACAACCTGAATGTAGTACCGGCCGTCGGCGACGGATTGTATCGGCTTCAGAGAAACCGGTTCGGCCTGCAGTCGGGCAATGGTGTTGCCCATCGGGTCATCGATCGCGGCCGCGGCATTGGCCGAGACGCCTTGCCCGCTCCGAGCGGCATCCTTTGAGCGGGAATCGCTATCGGCAGTCTGGTCCGCGCCCTTGACCCGAGCAGGCTTGCTCTCGGTTCTGGTCTGGGCGGGCCTGGCTTTGGTCTCGGCGGACTTTTGCTCGGTCGGCCGGGTATTGGGCCTGACCATGTTGTCGCTCGAAGAAAGGGACTTGGCAATCTGTTCACCCGACATCTGGGCAAGCGCCTGCTCTTCGGAAGCCTTCTTCGCCTTCTGGGCATTGAGTTCAACCTGAGTGACGAGCCTTTGTTCGGAAGCGGCGGGAATATTCGTCCTTGCCTTGGTGACGTCAGACTCGTACGCGGGACGGAACACCGCCGGAGCAACGGCAACCGCAAGGAGCACGATTGCAGCAAGCCCGATCAGCCGATGCCTGTTGCGAATCCGGGAGCGCCTCTTGTCGGCCTTTTCCCGATCCAGATCTTCGTCAAACGGAAAGCCCTGCTGATTCTGATCGGAGAATATCTGCTCTATCTTGTCGCTCATCGCCCCTATGCCTTGAGTTGAGTTCAGCCGCGGCCCCTCAGGGGTACACAGGAACGGAAACCCGCCCCTTGAGCGCCTCGAGAATCGCCGAAACGGTTACAAAGGATCCAAATCCGATGATTTTAACAGCACGCCCCTCGCGGAGCGCCTTGCGGCTGTCGGAAAGCGCCGTCTCCAGCGCATCCCGGACATGGTCGAAGGACTCAACGCGCGTCATGTCGACGCCGGCCTGGCGCATCGCCTCGCAAAGCTGCGCGGCGCTTGCCGCCCTCGGGCCCGTGAGCGAAGCCACAAACCAGCGGGAGATCAGCGGACGCACGATTGCCGAAACCTTCTGCATGTCCTTGTCGGCGAGCATGCCGAAGACCGCCCAGAGCTCCTCGCCCTGCCCCGTGCTGCGGCGAAGATTCTCCGCAAGCGCTTCAGCCGCATTCGGGTTGTGTCCGACGTCAATCCTGAGCTCGGCGCCAAGCGAATCGGCGGGCTTCACGCACTCGAAGCGCCCCGTGAGGCGCACGTCCTTCAGTCCCCTCTCGATCCCTTTTTCAAAGTCGGGGAAGCTGTCCTTGAGCAGTGCTAGCGCAGCAAGCGCCCCGGCCGCATTCTGAATCTGGTTCGAGCCGTCAAGGGCGGGCATCGGAAGGCCCTTCCAAGCAGCCCTGCCGTCGGAAAACTTCAGCTCGAACGACTGACCGTCGGCGGCAAGGTGCGTGTCATAGTCTCTGCCGTAGACATAGAGCGGAGCTCCGATTGCGGCCGCATGCTCGAGCAGCGTCGCGGGAGGATTGCGGTCGGTGCAAACCGCCGGCCGCCCCTGCCGATAGATGCATGCCTTCTCATAGGCGATGCCCTCGCGGCTGCTGCCGAGGAACGCCACGTGATCGATGCCGATCGCGCAGACGATGCCGCAGCTCGTATCGATGGCGTTCATGGCGTCCAGCCTGCCACCAAGGCCGATTTCCAGGATCACGGCATCGAGCTTTGCGTCGGCAAAGATCTTGAGGATTGCGAGCCCGGTGAATTCGAAATAGGAAAGCGTCATGTCGCCTCGGGCGTCGTTCACGGCCTTCAAGGCCTGAACGATGAGCGCATCGTCGGCCTCCTTCCCCTCCAGGAGCACGCGTTCGTTGAATCGGATGAGGTGGGGCGAGGTGTGCATGCCGACGCGGTACCCGGCAGCGCGAAGCACCGATTCGATGATGGCACAGGTGCTGCCCTTGCCGTTGGTGCCCGCAACCGTGAAGACAGGGCACTCGAAGCGAATCCCCATTTTGCCGATCATGAGATTCATGCGCTCAAGTCCGAGATCAATGGGCTTGCTGTGCAGCCGCTCGATGAACTCGAGCCAGTCGGAGAGGCTCTCCGAAGCCGGAGCCGTGATTTCAGTCATATCGCAAAAGCCGTGCTGCCGCACGGCCCCTTTCCTACAAAAACAGTTCCAGTATCCAGCTGCCCAGCCGCAGGAACGGCGTGATGAAGACATTGAGCAGTCCGCTTGCAATCAGGATGATCATGATGATCATGCCGTAGCGCTCAAGCTGGGCATAGGAGGCGGCCAGCCGATACGGAAGCAGCCCCTCGAGGATCCGCCCGCCGTCAAGCGGCAGGATCGGAATAAGATTAAAGGCCATCAGCATGAGGTTCACGCTCACGCCCGCGGAGGCCGTTTCAAAGAACACCTGCTGGGCAAGTCCCTCGGGCATCGGCACGACGAGAAAACGGATGAGAAGCACCCAGACAATCGCCTGCAGCAGATTGCTTGCAGGCCCGGCGAGCGCAACCAGAACCATGTCCGTCTTGGGATTGCGCAGCCTGCCGAAATTCACGGGCACGGGCTTGGCCCAGCCAAAGAGAATGCCGCCTGCGCCGGAGATGAGGCTCCCCAGAAGGAGCAGCCCGGGAATCAGCACCGTGCCGACCGGATCAATGTGGCGGATGGGGTTGAGCGTCACGCGGCCCAGCATGTATGCGGTCGGGTCTCCCAGCTGCTTGGCGGCATACCCGTGGGCGGCCTCGTGCAGCGTGATCGCAAGAATCGCGGGAATCGCGTAAATCGCGATGGTCAGAATGATGTTTTGCATAGGCGGGCAAGTGTAGCAAAGACGCCTTCAGGCGAACACTTCGAAAAGCCCCAGAATCAGTGCGTAGCGAAGGAACTTGCCCGCGGCGCAAAAAAGCGTCGAGGGCAGTACCGGCAGCCTCATCCAGCCGGCCGCAACCGGGATCGCGTCCCCGGCAAGCGGCACCCAGCAAAGAAGCATCGCGGCGGGTCCGAACCGGTTGAGCCACGCGATCGCCCGCGCCGAGTGCGGTCTGCGGGGCGGAATGCACCGCCCGAGCATGTACGAAGTCATGCTGCCGGCGGTGTTGGCGACGCTTGCGACCATTAGGAGCAGGGCGACGCCTTGAGGGTGCAGCGCCCTTACGGCAAGCACGGCGGCTTCGCTGGTGCCCGGAAGCACGGTTGCCGAAGTGAAGGCGCTCAGCGCAACGCCAAGCAATCCGTACTGCGCGCACCATGCCGCGAGGTCAAATCCCATGCTTGATTCCCAAAGAGTCCAAAAGAACGGTTGACATCTTGCCACCAGCCTACGGATTTGCCCCTAGCCTTCAGTCTCCAAAACAGGACTTCTTTGTTTCATCTCAGAAGAAGGGTTCCGCCACCCGCAAGGAAGCCCTCATGCTGTGGCATAGTTCGCCTACCAGAAGGCTCGGCGGGAAGCATTTCCTTGCGCGGGCCGTTCGGCTTGCCCGCGATCCCCATTGTCCACGCGCCGGCGACCCTTTGTGTTCGGATTTTTAAACCCTTTTCCTTTCCACCTTTTAGCAGGAGTTCTTCCCATGCTTTCCGACATTGAAATTGCACAGGCTGCAAAGCTCAAGCGCATCGACGATCTCGCCCACGAGTGGGGTCTTTCCGATGAGGAGTTCGAGCCCTACGGCCGCGACAAGGCCAAGGTGACGCTCGACCCCGCCCGCAAGATGAAGGGCAAGCTCATCCTTGTGACCGCCTCTTCTGGCATGCCCGCCGGCTCGGGCAAGACGACGACCTCGATCGGCCTGGCGCAGGGCATGAATCGGCTCGGCAAGAAGGCCGTGCTCGCCCTGCGCGAGCCCTCCCTCGGGCCGGTCTTCGGCATGAAGGGCGGCGCTGCCGGCGGCGGCTACTCCCAGGTTCTGCCGATGGAAGCCATCAACCTTCACTTCACGGGCGACTTCCACGCCATCACCGCGGCCAACAACCTGCTCGCCGCCCTGATCGACAACGCACGCCTCAAGGGCCAGGTGAGCCTGAAGGAAGTCACCTGGAAGCGCGTGCTCGACGTGAACGACCGCCAGCTGCGCTTCATCGTCGACGGACTCGGCGGCTCTGCGAACGGCATTCCGACGGAAACCGGCTTTGACATCACCGCCGCCTCCGAACTGATGGCCGTGCTGTGCCTTGCGGACAGCGAAGCGGATCTTCGCGCCAGGCTCGATCGGCTCGTCATCGGCATCAAGACCGACGGCACCGCCTTCACCTGCGGCGAACTCGGCGCCACCGGCGCCCTGATGGCTCTGCTCCTTGAGGCCGTCAAGCCCAACCTCGTTCAGACCATCGAAGGCACGCCCGCATTCGTGCACGGCGGCCCGTTCGCCAACATCGCCCACGGATGCAACTCGATCGCCGCCACCAAGGCCGCCCTCACCCTTGGCGACTTCGCCATCACCGAGGCAGGCTTCGGTTCCGATCTTGGCGCCGAGAAGTTCTTCGACATCAAGTGCCGCCACGCTGGCTTCACGCCCTCGGCAGTCGTGCTGGTCACGAGCCTGAAGGCCCTCAAGTGGCACGGCGGCGTGCCCCTGCCTGACATCGGCAAGCCCAACATGGAAGCCCTCAAGAATGGTCTGTGCAACCTTGATGCGCACGTTGCCAACCTCAAGCAGTACGGCCCGAAGATCGTCGTTGCGATCAATCACTTCTACAACGATCCGCAGGATGAGCTCGAAGTGCTGCGTGCGCGCTGCGCCGAACTCGGAGTGCGCTTTGCCCTGAGCGACGCGTTCGCCCTGGGCGGCAAGGGTGCCGAAGATCTCGCTCGCGAAGTCATCGCCGCTTGCGAGGGAGAGCCCCAGCCGCTCACCTTCTGCTATCCGAGCGAAGCGCATGTGCTCGACAAGGTCAAGGCCGTTGCCACGAAGGTCTACGGTGCCGGCAAGGTGACGCTTTCGGACGCCGCCCGCAAGGATCTGAAGGCGATCGAGGCCCTTGGCTTTGAGAAGCTCCCGGTCTGCATTGCCAAGACGCCGCTCTCGCTCACCGCCGATCCGAAGGTGATGGGTGCCCCGAAGGGATTCGAGCTGCCCGTGCAGCGTTTCATCCTGAACGCAGGCGCCGGCTTCGTTGTCGTGACAACCGGCGCCATCATGCGTATGCCTGGCTTGCCCAAAACCCCTGCCGCCTACAACATTGATGTTAAGGATGGCAAGATTACCGGCCTGGCATAACAAGTATCATTGATACCTGTTGGAATCGCGGCGGATACCCTCATTAGCCGTCGCTCAAGCGGCTCCGCAACCAACCTGCGGAGCCGTTTCTTGTCCGGCAAAAGCGAAAAAGAAAGGATTACCCATGCTTGAATTTGCCAATACCCTGAACGGATGGGTTTGGAGTTCATTCCTTGTTTACCTGTGTCTAGGTACGGGACTGTTCTTCTCCCTGCGCTCGCGCTTTGTGCAGCTGCGCATGTTCCGCGAGATGCTCCGCCTGATGTTTCAAAAGAAGACTGACAACTCGGGCGTCTCCTCGTTCCAGGCACTCTCGATGACCCTTGCCGGACGCGTCGGCACCGGCAACATTGCAGGCGTGGCAACGGCCATCTGCTTTGGCGGCCCCGGAGCCCTGTTCTGGATGTGGGTGGTGGCATTCCTCGGTGCCTCGAGCGCCTTTGTCGAATCCACGCTCGGCCAGATCTACAAGGAAAAGATCAACGGCGAATGGACGGGCGGCCCTGCCTTCTACATTGAAAAGGCAGGCCGCAACAAGTTCTTCGCGTGGGTGTTCGCCATCATCACCCTGTGCGCGGCCGGGTTCCTCTGCCCGGGCGTTCAGTCCAACTCCATCGCACTTGCCGCCGAGCACGCTTTCGGCCTGAATCCGACCATCACGGCGGCGCTCATCGCTTCGCTCCTGTGCTTCATCGTCTTCGGCGGCTTGAAGCGCATCGCCAACTTCACCACCCTGGTCGTGCCTTTCATGGCTCAGGCCTACATCGTGGTGGCGCTCATCGTCGTGTTCTACAACGTCGATCACATTCCGGAAATCTTCCGCCTAATCTTCTCGAGCGCGTTCAGTCTTGACTCGACCTTCGGCGGCATCGCCGGCGCGGCCGTGAGCTGGGGCGTGAAGCGAGGCATCTACTCGAACGAAGCCGGCCAGGGTACGGGACCGCACGCCTCGTCCGCCGCCAGCGTGTCGCACCCTGCCAAGCAAGGCCTCGTGCAGGCATTCTCGGTGTACATCGACACCTGGTTCGTGTGCACCGCAACGGGCTTCATGATTCTGCTCACGGGCTGCTACAACGTCACCGGATCGAGCGGCTTTCTCTATGAAGGTCTGAAGGGCGCCACCGCCGGCCCCGTCTACACGCAGATGGCTGTTGACTCGGTGATGCCGGGCTTTGGTTCTCCCTTCATCACGATCGCCCTGTTCTTCTTTGCGTTTACGACGATTCTCGCGTACTGCTACCAGGCTGAAGTCAACGTCAAGTTCATCAATCGCTATCTGAACCTGCCCTGGCTGCTCCCGGTGATGCGCATCATCTGCGCGGCATCCGTTGCCTACGGCGCCATCAAGACGGCAGACGTGGCCTGGATGCTTGGCGACATCGGCATCGGCCTGATGGCCTGGGTGAACCTGATCGCAATCCTGTTGCTCCAGGGCCCCGCCTTCAAGGCGCTGCGCGATTATGAGAATCAGTTGAAGCCCGGCGTCGAGCCGGTGTTCCACCCCGAGCAGCTCGGCATCAAGAACGCCGAGTACTGGGAAGGCAACCGCGCCGAACTCAACCTTGAACTCGAAGCAACGGAGGGCATCAACAACCAGCCGGTGACGGAAGGTCTGCGAAAACTGATCCGAAGCTTCTACGGCAAGGATTGATCGCCGTTCATCTCTCAGGATGACAATCGCCGGGACAGGCCAAGCAACCTTCCCGGCGATTTGTTTTGATGCAGAGAAACATTGGACGGCACTAGATCCGCTCGAGCAGTTTCCTGCGCTTCTCCGCAAATTCGCTCTCGGTGATCAGCCCCTGATCGTGGAGCTCGGACAACTTCCTGATGGCCTCAAGCGCGTCGGACGCCGCAGGAGCCGCGGCCTCCTCAAGACTCGTGCCAAGTATCGACCACACAAGAGCACCCACCCACGTGATGCCGAAGAAGAGCCCCGCCCAGCTGAGAATCGCGATGATCGTGACATCCCCGGAGGGCATGTTCCTTTTTTTGGCGATGATGATCGGAATGCGCAGCAGGAAGATGCCGATGACGATCATCAGCGCCACAAGCACCCACAGGATGGCACTGTCCATCGCAACTCCTAGAACTTGGGACCGAACTCAACAAGCGCCTGGCACTTCTCGTTCGCGAGGAACTTTTCAAAGTTCTTGTTGAAGGCGCGCACGAGCTGCAGGGCGCGTCCCGTCCACAGATCCTCGATCTCGTAACTTGAGCGGGGATCGAGCACATCAGACGGCACTCCGGGCAGAGACTTCGGCACTTCTAGGTCAAAGAAGGGCAGCTTCTCGGTTCTTGCCTTGAGAATCGAGCCGTCCAGAATCGCGTCAATGATGGCTCTCGTGTGCGGCAGGCTGATGCGCTTGCCCTTGCCGTTCCAGCCGGTGTTCACGAG
>DNLN01000194.1:14223-14513 GCA_003488465.1 Sutterella sp.
GGCGCCCGCCATGTCGATCTTGCGTGCGAGCTCCTCGGCATACTTGAAGGGATGCAGCAGCAGGAACGCGCCGCCAAAGCAGGGCGAGAAGGTCGGCTGGGGCTTGGTGACGCCAAGCTCGGTGCCGGCAACCTTCGAGGTGAATCCCGAGAGGAAGTAGTACTCGGCCTGCCTGGTCGTGAGCAGCGACACCGGCGGCAGCACGCCGTAGGCATCAGCCGTCAGGAAGATCACGTCCTTTGCGTGCGGTCCCCGACTCACGGGCCGCACAATGTTGTCGATGTGATAGA
>DNLN01000213.1 GCA_003488465.1 Sutterella sp.
CCCGCCATCGGCTCGCTCCTGACGGCGACGCGAAACCCGCCCGATGCCGCTCGCGCAGCCATGGCCGCAAGCGCCGTTGCGTTGCCCGCGGCAACAATGTTCCTCACCTTTTCAAAAACGCGATCGCCCGGCTTGGGCGTCTCGGGAACAAGCCCCTTGACGCCCCTTTCGAGATGCCGCAGGACAGTGGGAGGAATCTTCGCCTCGATGCGGTACCGCCGGATGACACCCAGAGCCTCGGCAAATGTCGACTCGTCCGGCGCAAAGGGACCCGATGCGATGACGTCCACGCGATCTCCGAGAACATCGGAAATCAGAATGGCGCGCACGGATGCGCCGTGAAGCGCCTGTGCAAGCCGACCTCCGCCGACGCGGCCGATGTGCTTTCGCACGGCATTCATTTCGCTGATGCACGCTCCGCAGGCAAGCAGTGCGCGGGTCGTCCGGCAAAAATCCTCGAGCGTGAGCCCTTCGTTAGGAGCGCTTGTGAGGGCGCTTGCGCCGCCCGTCACGAGCGCAAGAACGAGATCGCCGGGCCGAACGCGCCTGAGATACTCCAGCAGCGCTTCGCAGGCGCGGACCGAGCGGCTGTCCGGCACGGGGTGGGCGGCCTCGAAAAGCCGGATTTTCTTGAGCGGCAGTCCGTGCCCGTCCTTCACGATCGCGATGCCGCCCGCAAGACGCTCGCCCAGAATCCGTTCGGCGCAGCGGGCCATGGGCGCGGCTCCTTTCCCAAGCGCAATGACATGCACCGCGCCCGTCGGGACGAGCCGCTCGTCCGCAACCGCGATCGCTGCGCCTTCAGCCTTGAGCACGCGCCCGAGCACGGCGTCGGGCATCACCTCCCCCACACCGGTTGCAAAGAGCTCGCGCAAGAAGGCTCTTGCATCCTCCGCCGTTAAGGTCATCTGGTTCCTCAGAAAAAGTTGCCGTTTCACGTCTCTTAACGATACTTTACCTTCCGCCCGATTAAGATACAGAGCGAACCGAAACGGGGCTGACGGCGGCATCGCACGCCGCACCTTTTGCTCAACCGCCCCGCCCCCTTGAATGATCCATTTTTGAACACACGACTGATTCCCTATGAGCGCAACGAAAAAAGTCCTCGCGAGCCTTGCGATTGCCGCCGCCCTCGGAGCCGGCGCATGGTACGGCTACACCCACTACTACGCCCCCAAGGCCGCCGCCGAGAAACCCGCCCAGAGAATGCGCGGCATCGCCGTGCGCACGGAAGCGGCCGCCAGGGAGGATGTCGAGCTCTCGATCCTTGCCCTCGGCACCGTCACGGCCAATCAGACGAGCCAGGTCGTGAGCCAGATCCAGGGCTATCTCACCGAGATCCTCTTCAAGGAAGGCGACTACGTGAAAAAGGGCGATCTGCTCGCCCGCGTCGACACCCGCGCCGCCGAGGCCTCCTTAAAGCAGTACACGGGCACCCTCGCCCAGGTCAAGGCAAACCTCACCAACGCCAAGTCCACGCTCGCGCGCTATCAGAAGCTCTTCAAGACCGACTCCGTCTCCAAGCAGACGCTCGATGCGCAGATCGCCCAGGTCGAGGCCTACGAAGGCAACATCCGGAGCGTGCAGGGCCAGATCGATTCGGCAAAGGTGACGATCGGCTACGGCCAGATCAAGGCTCCGATCAGCGGCTACATCGGCATCCGCGGCGTGGATGTCGGCAACCTCGTGGGGCCGAGCGCATCCAGCGCGATCGCCACGATCACCGAGACAAGCCCGATCAGCGTGATCTTCTCCGTTCCCCAGAGCAAGCTCGCCGATGCGGTCGCGCCCTTCCGCGCGGGAGAAAAGCTTGCCGTGCACGTCCGTGACCAGGACAACAGCAAGGAGCTTGCCTCGGGCTTTGTGACCGCCATCGACAACCAGGTCGACACGGCGACCGGCACCGTGCGCGTGAAGGCGCAGTTCGAGAACGCCGACGGCGCGCTCTTTCCCAACCAGTTCGTCAACGTGCGCCTTGTCTACGGCACGCTGAAGGACGCCGTCGTGATTTCCTCCTCGGCGATCCAGACCACGTCCTCCTCGCAGTACGTCTTCGTCGTGAAGGACGACGGCAAGGCCTACAAGCGCGTCATCACCCAGGGGCCCTCGAAGACCACCACGCGCGTGGCCGTGACGCGCGGCCTGCGCGAGGGCGAGCAGATCGTCACAGTCGGCGCGGACAGCCTCTCGGACGGCACGCCGGTCAACATCGTTCAGGAAACCAAGATCGACACGAGCAGCATCAATCCAGCCGGCAACAAGCGCCGCCGCGGTCCGGGCGGGAGGTAACCGGCAATGAATCCGTCACGGCTCTTCATCTTCCGGCCCGTCGCGACGCTGCTTCTCATGATCAGCCTCGTGCTCGCGGGCATTCTCGGGTACCGGAACCTCTCGATTTCGGCCCTGCCCGAGGTCGACTACCCGGTGATCCAGGTCACGACGCTCTTTCCGGGCGCAGGTCCCGAGGTGATGACTTCGGGCGTCACCGCGCCCCTTGAGCGGCGGCTCGGCCAGATGTCGGGCCTCAAGCAGATGTACTCGGTCTCTGCGGGCGGCACTTCGGTGATCACGCTCAAGTTCAGCCTGGAGATGTCGCTTGACGTCGCCGAGCAGGAGGTGCAGGCCGCCATCAACGAGGCCGACTCGCTGCTGCCGAAGAATCTTCCGAACAAGCCCACCTACAAGAAGGTCAACCCGGCCGACGTGCCGATCCTCACGCTCGCTGCAACAAGCGACACGCTGCCGCTCACCAAGGTGCAGGACCTCATCAACACCCGCGTCGCCCTGAAGCTCTCGCAGATCTCGGGCGTGGGCCTCGTGAGCCTTGCGGGCGGCCAGCAGCTTGCGGTGCGCATCCGCGTGAACCCGACGCTTCTTGCCTCGCACAACCTCACGCTCGCCGACATCAGCACGGTCATCAACTCGCAGAACGTGAACGGCTCCAAGGGCGGCTTTGACGGTCCCGAGCGCTCGATCACGATCGATGCGAACGACCAGCTCCAGACGCCCGAGGACTACATGAACCTCGTGCTCGCATACGAGGACGGCCGGGCGCTGCGCCTCAAGGACGTGGCGGTTGCCGAATACGCTCCTCAGGACGAGTACCAGCAGGCCCGCGCGAACGGCATGCCCGCGATCATCATCAACATCCAGCGCCAGCCCGGCACGAACGTCGTCTCGATCGTGGACGAGGTCCAGAAGCGCCTGCCCGAGATCGAGCAGCTTCTGCCCCAGTCGGTGAAGCTCGAGACGCTCTCGGACCGCACGCAGACGATCCGCGCCTCGATCGAGGACGTGCAGTTCGAGCTCATGCTCTCGATCGCGCTCGTCGTCATGGTCTCGTTCCTGTTCCTCAGAACCTTCGCCGCGACGTTCATTCCCGCGCTTGCCGTGCCGCTTTCGATCGTCGGCACGTTCGCCGTGATGTACCTGGCGGGGTTCTCCCTCAACAACCTCTCGCTCATGGCGCTCACGATCGCCACGGGCTTCGTGATCGACGATGCGATCGTCGTCGTGGAGAACATCCAGCGCCACATCGACGACGGGATGAAGCCGCTCGAGGCGGCGCTGCAGGGCGCAAAAGAGATCGGCTTTACGATCATTTCCCTTACGATCTCGCTCATCGCCGTGCTGATTCCGCTGCTCTTCATGGGAGACGTGATCGGAAGGCTCTTCCGGGAATTTGCAATCACGCTCGCGGTCTCGATCCTCGTTTCGATGGCGGTGTCGCTCACGCTCACCCCGATGCTCTCGGCCTATCTGCTGCGGCATGTCCCCGAGAGCGAGCACAATTCCGTGACGCGCAGCTTCGGGCGGGCCTTTGACTGGCTGATCCGGCTCTACGACAAGGGGCTCCTCGTCGTGCTGCGCCACCAGGCGGCGACGATCGGCGTTGCGCTCGCCTCGCTCGTTCTCACGGCCGTGATGTACATGTGGCTGCCGAACGGATTCTTCCCCTCCCAGGACACGGGCTCCATCCAGATCATCACCCAGGCCCCGGCCGACGTCTCCTTCAGCGAGATGAACCGCCGGCAGAGCGAACTAGCCGACCTCGTGCTCAAGGACAAGGACGTGCAGTCGGTGAGCTCGATCGTGGGCGTTGACGCCGTGAACAACAACGCGCTCAACATGGGAAGGATCGTCGCGTCGCTGAAACCCTTCGGCGAGCGGGACGGGGCCGATGCGGTGATCTCCCGCATCCTCAAGGCCGCGCCCCAGGTGCCCGGCATCTGGCTCTTTGCCACCAAGAGCCAGGACCTCAACGTCGACGACATGGTGACGCCCTCGCAGTACCAGCTCACGCTGGACTCCACCGAAAGCGATGAGCTCGACGCGTGGACGCCAAGGCTCGTTGCCGCGATGCGAAGCCGCCCGCAGTTCGCCTCCGTCGTCACGAACCTTCAGAACGGCACCCGCGTCGCCTATCTCACGATCAACCGCGATGCGGCCGCCCGCTACGGCATCACCGCGAGCCAGATCGACACCGCGCTTTACAACGCGTACGGCCAGAACCTCATCAGCACGATCTACACCCAGGCCAACCAATACCGCGTCGTGCTCGAGGTTGAAGATGCCTACAAGAAGGGCCCCGAGGCGTTCGAGAGCCTGTACCTCAAGTCCACGGCAAGCGGCCTCACCGAAAGCCGCATGGTGCCTCTTTCCGAACTCGTCACCGTCACCGAGAAGACCGGCAAGATGAACATCTCAAGGCTCCTTCAGACGCCCGCCGCGACGGTCTCCTTCAACATCCCGAACGGGTACTCGATCGGAGACGCGCGGGAGGCGCTGCGGGAGGTGAAGGCTCAAATAGGCCTGCCCGACACCATCAACCTCAAGCCCCAGGGCGCGCTCGCCGCCTTTGAGAACAGCAACCAGAACACGCTCTGGCTGCTGCTGGCCGCCGTGCTCACCGTGTACGCCGTGCTCGGCATTCTCTACGAGAGCTGGATCCATCCGGTCACCGTGATCTCGACCCTGCCCTCGGCTGCGATCGGCGCATTCCTCGCATTGAAGCTCTGCGGCATGGAGTTCACGCTGATCGCCCTCATCGGCATCATCCTCCTGATCGGCATCGTCAAGAAGAACGCCAT
>DNLN01000083.1:0-4514 GCA_003488465.1 Sutterella sp.
TCGAGAAGCCCCCGAGATCCAAAAGGTCCCGGGGGTTTGTCATTTCCGGCGGTTCTCTAGGCAGAATATGCGGTTTCAGCGACTGCGATTAGTCGTACAATGCGCCAATAGTTGCCAGGCTGACAATGCCTGGCAGACTATTCCGAAACAATCCCGTACAACAATAGGAAAAGGAACCTGCGGTATGTTTTTCAAGAAAGTCGCTGTCGCGGCCGCGGCAGTTTGCGTCCTGGCCGGAACTGGTTTTTCTGCTTACGCCGAAACGCTCAGAATCGGCAGTGAAACGGTTTATCCCCCCTTCGAATTCCTCAACTCCGATACCGGCAAGTATGACGGCTTTGACATCGATCTGATTGAAGCCATGGCCAAGAAAGCCGGTTTTGAGCCCAAGATCATCTCGATGGGACTGGACGGCCTGATCCCCGCAATCATGTCCGGCTCGATCGATGTGGCCGTGTCCGCCCTGACGATCACCAAGGAGCGGGCAGCCAAGGTTGATTTCACCAAGCCGTATTACAAGTCCGGCCTGTCCATCATGACGCATGCCAAATACGGCAACAAGGTGAAGGGTGCCAAGGATCTCGAGGGCAAGGTGCTGTGCGCTGAAATCGGCTCTGCCGGTGCGCTTTACATGTCCAAGATCCGGGGGACCAAACTGAAGACCTTCAATTCAGCCGCAGAGGCTTTCCTTGAGATCAACAACGGCGGATGCTTTGCCATGGTCAATGACAAGCCTGTCAATGACTACTTCCTCACGCAGAAGGCAGGCAAGTCCATGCGGCTTGCTTCCATCCCCGTGATTTTGTCCGTTGACGACTACGGCTTTGCCATGAAGAAGGGCAACAAGGCGCTCAAGGTTCGTCTTGAAAAGGCTCTTGATGAAGTCGTTGCCGACGGCACGTACAAGAAGATTTACGAGAAGTGGTTCGGCGCAATGAAGTAGGGCGCCATCCGGTCGTTTGACCAGCAAAAACCCTCGGGGAGCAGTTCCTTCGAGGGTTTTTTACGTCCGCAAAAAATTGAAACCCGTCAGGCTCCTCTGCCCTTGAGCTTACGCGTGAGCGATTCAAATTCTTCTGCAAGCCCTTCCGTATAGATGCTCTTTAACTGTGGGGGCTCGAAACCGAAAATGGCCGCAAGATCCTTTTCACCGGCTGCAATCACGCTCAGCAATTCGCTCCCGACCTTCACCGTGCGGAACGTGTTGAGTGAGAGTTCGTAATTGGCGGTCATTTCCTTGCGCAGTTTCTCAAGTTCAGTGAGACGCTTCTTGAGATGCTCCCGGTACAGAGCGATGAGCGAGATCGTCCTGGCATTGATCTGCATGTTGCTTCGGGCCACATCGCTTGTCTTCTTGGACTGCTCGAATAGAACCTTGGCCCGCAGAATCTGACGGTTTGCCTCATCGGAGAGCTCCTCGAGTTTTTCAAGATAGGAGCCGGAAACCTTGCTGATGGCGCGCTCGATGATCTCGACATAAATCCGATAACAAAGCATCAGAAGGCCCGTGCAGGTTTTCACCTGCGCATTGTTCGAGGAATCGAGCGTTGCGCTCAGGTGGGCCTGAATCCCACGGATGTTCTCGGCAACAGCCATGATCTGGGCGAGTTCCGTGCCCTCTGCCGTGTAGAGCAGACCGTCGAGTTGCTCGGCCGTGAGGGGGATTCTCTCCTGTGCGAGTTTTTCTAGCGCTTCGGCCTTGAGCGACTCGATTTGCGCGAGATCGTGCTCGATCGAAGCCTGTTCCTTCTTGATGCGCTTGAACAGGCGTGCCCTTGTCTGGCGCAGCGGATTGAGCGTGCTCGCCGGGGCTGAGATCAGACCGAGACGCCAGGAGTTGATGCGCTCCTTTCTCTTTTCAATCTGATCCTGAAGCCTTTGCACGGAATCAATGAGCGCAAGCACATCGGAATGAAGGAAGTCCTCGAGGCAGCTGTTGATGATCCGGGTGAGCCTTGCATCACGGAACGTGACGATCTCCATGAACGTCTTGCGAGCAATGAGTTCATCCTGGTCCGTCTTTTCAAGATAGGAGACGCCGTCCTGCAGCTTGGGAGAGACCTTCTGCCAGAAACGCTCGAAGGTTTGTGCCGCCAAGGTGTGGGAGGCAACCAGTACGATGGTTTCGGAGATGGCGGAAGTGAAGGCTTTTTTCATTGCAAAAAACGCAGAACGTAAGTCCCCGAGCGGGGCATCAACAGACGCAGTCTAGCAGTGTTGAACCTTTGCGACGCTTAAGTTGGCAGGTACAAAAAAGCCTTGAGGCTTTCGCACTCAAGGCTTTGGAATCCTGGCTCCTCGAGTTGGGCTCGAACCAACGACCCACGGATTAACAGTCCGTTGCTCTACCGACTGAGCTATCGAGGAATGCAGAAGCGAAACTATATATGGAAACGAGCCAGGATGCAAGCGAAAGTGTCGATGTTGTTTGAATCAGTCTGAAAATAAAGGATTCTTTTTTTGTTCCGGACGCGGCAACGCCTGCTTGCGGTCAGGTTTTCCGCAAAGCAGGCCTCAAAATGTCCCTCAGCCGATCGCCTAGAGAACGCTCGCAATCGATTTGGCGACGTACTCCACGTTGCGGGTATTGAGTCCGCAGATGCAGATACGGCCGTTCTTGACGGCATAGATGCCGAATTCGTCAGCCAGGCGAGCGACCTGCTCGGGGGTGAGCCCCGTGAAAGAGAACATGCCTGCCTGTCGCGTGACGAAGCTGAAGTCGCGCTTGCAGCCGATTCGGGCGAGTTCATCGGCAAGCGCCTTTCTCATCGCCTTGATGCGCACGCGCATGCCGGTGAGTTCTTCCTCCCATAGAGCGAATCTCTTCGCATCGGAGAGCACGTGCATCACGATCCTGCCGCCAAAGGCTGGCGGATTGGAGTAGTTGCTGCGGATCACGGCCTTCAGCTGGCTCAGCACGATGGCGGCCTGCTCCTTGGACTGCGTGACGACCGTCAAGGCACCGATGCGCTCACAGTACAGGTTGAATGACTTGGAGTAGGACGTTGCCACCAAGAAACTCATGCCGCTTGCCGCAAAAAGGCGGATGGCTGTAGCGTCCTGCTCAAGTCCTTCCCGGAATCCCTGATAGGCCATGTCAAGGAAGGGAACTAGCCCACCCTTCTGACAGAGCTCGATGATGATCTTCCACTGATCGGCCGACAGATCATATCCGGTCGGGTTGTGGCAGCAGGAATGAAGAATCACAAGGGTTTTTGCAGGCAGGGCCTTCAGATCCTCGACCATGCCGTTGAAGTCGATTCCGTCGTTGGCGGCATCGTAGTAGCGATAGCCCTTCACCTCGTATCCGGCCATCGCGAGCAGGGCGTTGTGATTGCCCCAGGTGGGCCGGCTGGTGGCGGCCACCGAACTGCCGACGATGTGGTGCATGAAGTCCATGCCGACCTTCAGGGCTCCGGTGCCGCCCAGTGACTGGATGGTGGCGGCGCGTCCGGACCGAACAACCTCGCTGTCTGCGCCGAACACCATCTTTTGAACGACCGTGTCGAATCCGGGCAGGCCGCTCATGGGAATGTAGGTATGGGCGACAGGATTGGCGGCGAGCGCCGCCTCGGCTTCCTTCACGACATTCAGGATCGGAGTTTTGCCTTCCTCGGTGAGATACATGCCGACGCTCAGATTGACTTTCTGTGCGCGGGGATCGGCTTTGAATTTTTCAGAGACGCCAAGAATCGGATCTGCAGGGGCAGACTGGATGCCGGAAAAAAGTAAATCGGTCATTTTTTGCGACTTTCACTGAAAAGAGGGTTGCTGGGACAGGATGGATTCCCGGATGGGGATCAGGCGGCGTCCGAACCCGGGAAATCAAACTCAATATAGAGCAACCGACGCGCTCTGGAGCATCGCCCCGGGGATTTGGTGCTAAATTCAGCCACTTGCTAGATATTTTCGTCACTGATGAACATCATCACCTTTCCTCATTCCCCCTTTGAGCTGCATGCTCCCTATGAACCTGCGGGCGATCAGCCGCAGGCGATCGACGAGCTCGCTGAAGGCATTCAGGACGGGCTTGCCGCCCAGACGCTCCTCGGAGTGACCGGCTCGGGCAAGACGTTTACGATGGCCAACGTCATTGCGCGCATTGGCGTTCCCGCGATCGTGATGGCGCCCAACAAGACGCTTGCTGCGCAGCTTTATTCGGAAATGCGGGAGTTCTTCCCGAACAACGCCGTCGAGTATTTCGTCAGCTACTACGACTATTACCAGCCGGAAGCCTATGTCCCGGCTCGCGATCTTTTCATCGAAAAGGACTCGGCGATCAATGAACACATCGAGCAGATGCGGCTTGCCGCAACAAAAAGCATTCTCGAGCGGCGCGATACGGTGATCGTGGCCACCGTGTCGGCCATCTACGGCATCGGCGAGCCGGAAAGCTACACGCAGATGAGGCTGATCCTGAGGCAGGGGGATACCAAGGAGCGCGCAGAACTCATCAGCCAGCTTGTGCGCATGCAGTACAAGCGAAGCGACATGGATTTTTTCCGCGGAACGTT
>DNLN01000083.1:4681-4871 GCA_003488465.1 Sutterella sp.
GACGGGGCGGGTGCTGCAGCGCGTTCCGCGCTTTGTCGTGTACCCCTCCAGCAACTACGTGACGCCTCGCGAGCAGATCGTCCGGGCGATCGCCTCCATCAAGGCCGAACTCAAGGAGCGGCTGGCCTGGTTCCATGAGCAGGGAAAGCTTGTCGAGGCGCAGCGCCTTCAGCAGCGCACGCTTTTTGAC
>DNLN01000083.1:4926-5278 GCA_003488465.1 Sutterella sp.
TGGAGATGCTCGATCAGGTGGGGTTCTGCAAGGGAATCGAAAACTATTCCCGGCATCTGACGGGACTCGCCCCCGGAGAGCCTCCTCCGTGCCTCATCGACTATCTGCCGGCCGACGCCATCATGTTCTTTGATGAGAGCCATGTTCTGATGGGGCAGCTCGGGGCGATGTACCGCGGAGACCACTCCAGAAAGTCGACCCTTGTGCAGTATGGCTTCCGGCTGCCTTCCGCACTGGACAACCGGCCGCTCAAGTTCGAGGAGTTTGAGCGCAAGATGCGCCGCTCCGTGTTTGTTTCGGCGACTCCGGCAGAATACGAAAAGAGCCGAAGCTCGCAGACGGTTGAGCAGGT
>DNLN01000216.1 GCA_003488465.1 Sutterella sp.
CGGGCAAGTCCTTCAGCGCTGAAGTGAACACCTCAAAGAGCCAGAGAACGTTCGCGATCTCGGTTGGCGAGCCGTATGTGACGCCCGAAGGCATCAGCCGCAACTGGGAGCTCTTTGACCGCAAGGTTGACTTGGATGACCTCGACGTTTCGAACGTCGCCTACGAGACGCTGGGCGGCGGCATTTCGTTCGGCGTGCCCATTACCGAGGATGACCGCGTCTTCGTCGGCGGGCGCTTCGAGCAGACCAAGGTCACGCTGCGCGGCGACCGCTCGAAGGCCGCTACATCCGACAGCGTTTCTCCCGAGCGCTACTGGCAGTACGTCGACGAGTACGGCAAGTCCTCGCAGTCGGCGCTGCTCACCCTGGGCTGGTCGAGGGACACCCGAGACAACCTGCTGGCTCCGACCCGCGGCCGCTACCAGAGACTGTCCGGCGAAGTCTCCCTGCCGGTGCTTGACACCCGCTACTACCGCGCGACCTATCAGCTCACGCAGTACTTCCCGCTTTCCAAGACCTGGACGCTCGGCTTTAACTTCCAGGCCGGCTACGGCGACAGCTACAACAACAAGCAGTACCCGTTCTTCAAGAACTTCTACGCGGGCGGCATCGGTTCGGTGCGCGGCTACGAGAGTTCGACCCTGGGTCCGACCGACTCCAACGGCGACCACATGGGCGGCAACAAGCAGCTGATCCTTTCGACCGAGCTGCTCTTCCCGCTGCCCGGCGCCGACCGCACGCTGCGCGGCCTGTTCTTCGTGGACGGCGGCTATGTCTGGGGCTACGAGAGAAAGAAGGGGCAGACCGGGTACCACGACCAGCGGTTCTCGCTCGGCGATCTGCGCTATGCGGCCGGCTTTGGCGTTGCCTGGATTTCGCCTCTTGGCCCGCTGAAGTTCTCGATCGCCTTCCCGCTCAACGACAAGAGCGGCGACGACACGCAGCGCTTCCAGTTCCAGATCGGCACCGGCTTCTAACTGCAGCCTGAAGAAAAAGGCCTGCGATCGGTGAAAACCGCAGGCCCTTTTTCAGGCAAATGAAAAGAAAACCGAATAAACTACGCAAACGTTGTTCGAACCCGAAAGGTTTTATCTCCAATGATCAAGAAGACCCTTATTGCTATGCTTGCCTGTGCAGCCGTCAGTGCCGGTGCTGCATCCGCCGACTTCAAGGTTGGCGTTGTCAATCCCGGCCGCGTTCTGTCCGAATCGGCTCCCGCGATCGCCGCACAGAAGAAACTGCAGAGCTACTTCAAGGCCCGTGAGGACGAACTCAATCGCGCCGTGCGTGATTTCCGCACCCGCGCCCAGAATTTCGAAAAGAACAGCGCCGTCATGACCGAGTCCGAGCGTCTGAAGCAGCGTCAGGACCTAGCTGAGCGCGAACGCGACATCTCCCGGCGCCAGCGGGCGCTGCTCGAGGAGCGCAATCAGCGTGCCAACGAAGAGAGTCAGATCATCCTCTCGCGCGCCAACCGCATCATTCAGGATCTCGCGCGCAAGCAGAACTATGACCTGATCCTTCAGGAAGCCGTCTACGTCAATCCGAAGATTGACCTCACCAACGAGGTGATCCGTCAGCTCAATTCCTCCAAGTAGTTGACGAGAAGGGGGCTACACCCCGGCGCACGGACTGCTGTCGCGTGCCCCATCGGCCGGCAGATGCCCTGGGAAGAAATTTCTCAGACCAGGGAACTGCCGGTTCTTGTTTTTAGGATGTTTTTCAAAAGGAAAGTCGCGATCATGTTTTCCATCAAGATGCTTGCCGAGGAAATCGCCCGCAGATCATCGGGCAGACTGACGAGCCTGATGCTGGGCGGCGCCGAAGAGCTCAGCGTCACGCGCTTTGCTCCGCTCGAGAGCGCCGGGGCCGAGCATGTGGCCTTCATTGCGCAGGCCAAGCTCAGAGGTGCGCTCAAGGACTCCAGGGCCGGCGTGATCGTGATGCGCGAAGCCGATCGGGAGGCCGTCTGGGGTGCGGCCGAACCAGACCGCCCCATGGTCATCACCCGCGACCCCTATGCATGGTTTGCCTGGGCGCTGCAGGTGATGGTTCAGGCCTCGCCCCAGGCAGGGTTCGTTCACCCGAGAGCCGTCGTTGAAGAGGGCGCCCAAGTCGATCCGAGCGCGCGGATCGATGCCAATGCCGTCATCGCCCGCGGCGCCAGGGTGGGCGCCCGAGCCCACATCTATCCGGGCGTTTCCGTGGGAGAGGGCGCCGTGATCGGCGAGGACGTGATCCTTTACGCGAACGTTTCGGTGTATGCCGGCTGCAAGATCGGCGCACGCTCCATCATCCACTCCGGCGCCGTGATCGGCGCCGACGGATTCGGCTTTGCGCCGTTTGCCGGCGAATGGGTGAAGATTCCCCAGGTCGGCGCCGTGACGATCGGCGAGGACGTGGAGATCGGCGCCAACGTGACGGTCGACCGGGGTGCGCTTGAGGACACGGTGGTCGGCAGGGGCACCAAGCTCGACAACCAGATCCAGCTCGGACACAACGTGCACATCGGCGAGCACACGGCGATGGCCGCCTGCACGGGCGTTGCCGGTTCGACCCGCATCGGCAGCCACTGCGTGATCGGAGGCGCAAGCAACATCAACGGGCACATCGAGATACCCGACATGTCGATGGTGGGACCGGCCACCTCGATCACGAGGTGGGAGCCGGGCGCCAAGGTGATGATGGGCTTCTGGCCCGCCCAGGAGCGGCACCAGTTCGAAAAGACCGCCGTCATGCTGCGCCGCATCGGCGATCTTCGCGCGAAGGTGAGGGAGCTTGAGGGCAAACTCGAGGAACTCGCGAAAAAATAACTACAATCAAAAGAGCCTGCGGCAGGCCGCTCTGAGAACAGGCCCCGCGGACAATGCAAGGAGATTTTGTGATGATTGACACCGAAGGCATCATGTCGATGCTGCCGCACAGGTTCCCGTTCCTGATGATCGACCGGGTTCTTGAGGTGAACGACGAAAAGACGTACTGCAAGGCGCTCAAGAACGTGACGGCGAACGAGCCGCAGTTCACCGGACATTTCCCCGGCAAGCCCGTGATGCACGGCGGG
>DNLN01000117.1 GCA_003488465.1 Sutterella sp.
GTCAAGGGGCGCAGCGTGCTGCTTCTCGAAGACCATATTTCGACGGGGCTTTCGTGCCTTGATGCCATCAGTGCGCTGCGCGACGAGGGCGCGACGGTGACGCAGGTCATGTCGATCACCAACTACGCCATCCCCGAGACCGAGCGGCTCTTTGAGGAGCGCGGCATCTCGACCTACGAGGTGATCGCCTTCCGCAAGGTCGTGGAGAAGGCCGAGAAGATGGGCCTTATCAATGCCGAGAACAAGAAGCTCGTGCTCGAGTGGCTGCGTACGCCCTGGACCTGGGCTGCCATGCACGGGCTGGTTGCCGAGGCGCACGAGAACTAGCGGGCCTCAAAGCTTCTTGACAACTTGCAGAATTTCCATCGGGGTTTGGGCGTAAAAGTCCGAACCCCAATTTTTGATGTCGGCGCCGCCGCCCGTGTAGCCCCAGCAGGCTGCGGCTGCGGGCAACCCCGCCGCATGAGCTGCCATTGTGTCGCGGGCGTCGTCGCCCACGTAGAGCGTCTCTTCGGGCGCAAAGCCCGTGAGCCGCATTGCAAGCTGCAGCGAAAGGGGCGCCGGTTTTGGCGTCTCGACCATGTCTCCGCCCACAAGACACAACATGCTCTCGGTAAAGCCCGCCGCTTTGCAAACGGGTTGCGCCAGGGCACTGACCTTGTTCGTGACAACGCCCCAGCTGATGCCCTGGCAGGCAAAGGCTTCGATCATCTCGTAGATGCCGGGAAAGACCGTGAGGTGATCGGTGAGGTGCCCTGCGTAGTGCTCGAGGAACTCGCTTCGCACGGCTTCGAAGTTGGGAGCGCCGGGAGCGATGCGAAGGCTTGCCCAGACAAGCCCCCGCGCACCCGAGCCGCACACTTCCCTGAGCGCCCGATAGGGCAGAGGCGGCAGGCCGCGCCTGCGGCGCAGTTCGTTTGCGGAGGCTGCTAGATCCGGCGCGCTGTCAACGAGCGTGCCGTCCAGATCAAAGAGTACGAGGCGGATGCGTCCCATGGCGGCTGTCAGAGAGAAAAGTTAGGAAAGAGCGGCCTTTTTCGTGACGCGCCTTTTCTTGGACTTGGGGTTGATGACGCGCTGGCCGTGCTTGCCGGTGAGCTTTTTCTTGGCGGGAGCCTTTCTGGGGGCGCCCTTTTTCTCTGCGGCCCGTTCCTTTTTAGCCCTGCCGACGCCCTTTGCTCCGGGATCGCGCGCGGCGGCGCTGCGCAGCAGCTCTTCAGCGCGGGCCTTTTCGGCCTCGGCCTTCTCGCTCGGGCGGTACAGCACGAGCATCTTGCCGATCATCTGAATGCGGGCGGCGCCAAGCTGTTCGGCGATGGTGTGGTACATTTCCACCCTTTCCTCCCGGTCGTCGGAAGGAACGTGAATCTTGATGAGGCCGTGGTCGTTGAGCGCACGGTCGATTTCCTTCATCACCGCCTCGGTGAGTCCCTGCGAACCAAGCAGCACCGTGACGGGGAGATGATGAGCGCCGGCCCGCAGCTCAAGCCGCTCGGCGCGCTCTAGAATCAGTTCGGTCATAATCGATCTCAAATAACAAGCAAAATCAAAAAAGAGGCGACATTTTACCCATATGCCCAAGTCATTGAAAAAACTTCGCTCGAACCAGGCCTGGATCCAGCGTCACATCAACGATCCTTTTGTCAAGAAGAGCCGCCAGGAAGGCTACCGGGCAAGGAGCGTGTACAAGCTCACCGAGCTCGATGACCGCGAGCACCTCTTTCGGCCCGGAATGACCGTTGTCGATCTGGGCAGCGCTCCGGGCAGCTGGACGCAGATTGTGAGGGAGCGCCTGAGCAACCCCGACGGCTCGCTCAACGGCCGCATCATCGCCATGGACATCCTGCCGATGGATCCGATCGATGACGTGATCTTTTTGCAGGGGGATTTTCGCGAGCAGGAGATTGCCGACAGGCTCGCCGAACTTCTTGATGGCGGCAAGGTCGACGTCGTGATCAGCGACATGGCGCCGAACCTTTCGGGCGTTGCGATGGTGGATGCGGGCGCGAGCATCTATTTGAATGAGCTTGCGCTTGAGTTCGCAAAGGAGCACTTGAAGGACTCCGGTGTGTTCGTCACGAAGTCCTTTCAGGGGTCGGGCTACTCGCAGTTCATCGAGGCGTGCAAGAAGGTCTTCCGGTCGGTGGCTCAGCGAAAGCCCGAGGCGTCCCGCAGCACCAGTCCCGAGATGTATGTCGTCGCAAAGGGATTGCGGCGCTGAAACACCTTGCAAAACATTCGCCGGGAGCCCCCGAGGAATTTCCGGGGACTTCGTTGTAGATTTGCGCTATTGCGTTCTGACAGAACAACTTTTGAAGGAATCAAGCCTTGAATGACAGAAATAAGATGATGAGCCGGATCGCGGTCTGGGTTTTGATCGCGTTCGTGCTCTTTACGGTATTCCGCCAGTTTGATACGTCCTCCACCGATAGCCTGCCCACTGACCAGATCAGCTACACGCAGTTCATGCAGGATGCCAAGTCGGGCAAGATCAGCCGCGTGGACGTCCAGGGCCGCCAGCTTACGGTTACTCCCAAGGTGGGGCACAAGTACTCGATCACGAGCCCCGGGGACCTCTGGATGGTCGACGATCTCAGAAAGAACGACGTTCAGGTCTTCGGCAAGCCCGAGGAGGAGCCCTCGTTCCTGCAGACGCTTCTCGTGAGCTGGTTCCCGATGCTGCTGCTCATTGGCGTGTGGGTGTTCTTCATGCGTCAGATGCAGGGAGGCAAGGGCGGCGCGTTCTCTTTTGGCAAGAGCAAGGCGCGCATGCTCGATGACACGACCAACAAGGTGCGCTTTGCCGATGTCGCCGGGTGCGACGAGGCCAAGGAGGAGGTGCAGGAGGTTGTGGATTTCCTGCGCGATCCGACCAAGTTCCAGCGTTTGGGCGGACACATTCCGCGCGGCATTCTGCTCGTAGGCTCTCCCGGTACCGGCAAGACCCTGCTTGCAAAGGCGATCGCCGGAGAGGCCGGCGTGCCGTTCTTCTCCATCTCGGGCTCGGACTTTGTTGAGATGTTCGTCGGCGTCGGTGCCGCGCGCGTGCGCGACATGTTTGAAAACGCCAAGAAGAACGCCCCCTGCATCATCTTCATCGATGAAATCGATGCCGTGGGCCGTCAGAGAGGCGCAGGCCTTGGCGGCGGCAACGACGAGCGCGAGCAGACCCTCAATCAGATGCTCGTGGAGATGGACGGCTTTGAGACCGGCACCAACGTGATCGTGATCGCTGCGACGAACCGTCCCGACGTGCTTGATCCGGCGCTGATGCGCCCGGGCCGCTTTGATCGCCAGGTCGTGGTGCCGCTGCCCGACATTCGCGGGCGCGAGCAGATTCTCGGCGTGCACATGAAGAAGGTGCCGGTCGGCGCCGACATCAAGCCCGACGTGATTGCGCGCGGCACCCCCGGATTTTCCGGCGCGGACCTTGCGAACCTCGTCAACGAGGCGGCCCTTTTTGCGGCGCGCCGCAATGCCCGGGTCGTCGAGATGATCGACTTTGAGATGGCCAAGGACAAGATCATGATGGGCGCCGAGCGCAAGTCCATGGTGATGACCGAGGACGAGCGCCGGAACACGGCCTATCACGAGTCTGGGCACGCACTCGTGGCAAAGCTCCTGCCCAAGTCCGATCCCGTGCACAAGGTGACGATCATTCCGCG
>DNLN01000226.1 GCA_003488465.1 Sutterella sp.
CCGATACGCAGCGCTTTGTCGCCGAGGCTTTCGGCAAGACCTACATCGCCCGGGTCGACACCTCGATCAGCTCGGGCTCGAGAACGGGCCCGGCAGGAGAATTCTCCGCCTCGGTCTCGCGCCGCATGACGAGCTCGCGCGAGGACATCATCCCCACCGATCAGCTCGGAGTGCTGCCGAACGCCGAGTTCTTTGCAAGCCTCGCGGGCGGACGGATCGTGAAGGGGCGAGTGCCGATACTGCTGTGCGCGGAGGATTGACGAATGGATGCCAGGGCGATTGTGAAGGGCGTTCTCGCCCTCGTGAGTGCGGCTTTTGTTCTTGCCGTCCTCTTTTTCGACGCCGGGGATGTCGGGCGGTTCGCTCTTTCGCACCCGGTGGCAAGCGACTCGATTGCGTTTGCCGCCCGGGCGATGCGGCCGCTCGATGCGCCGCTTGCCGAGGCGGTGCGGTTCATCGAGGGGATCCCCACGGGGGGCCTTGCCGAAGAGCGCTACCGGGAGATTCTCGGAGGGCTCTTTGGCGCTGAGTGGCTTGCCGGGCGGCTTGAGGCGATGAGGGCGCTTCTCTGGCTGCTTCTTGTAAGGGCGCACATGCTTTTGTGGCATGCCCTGCTCGGAGCTGCGCTCTGGGTGACGCTCGCCGTGGACGGCGCCGTGATGCGGCGGGTGCGGTTTGCCGAATACCGCGCTCCCGGTCCTGAGACGCATGAGGCGGCCGCCGCCGTGGCAGCCGCGGCGGCGCCCGTGGCCGCGCTCTTGCTCATGATGCCTTTTGACGGCGCGGAAACGGCTGCGTGTGCGGTCATCGCCGCGGGCGGCATTGCCGTGCGGCAATGGGCGGGAAGCTTTCACCGCTACCTATGATGGCGTGCAAATCGAGCAAAAGCCCCCGGCCAGCCTTCGGAGCCGGGGTGAGGAGAATCGCAAAATAATTCGATGATCCTATAATACAAGGAAGTCTCCCCCGCCTCTCATGGATCAGCCGCCCATCCGTTTGCTTTGGGGGCGTTTCTGTTGGCACAAATAATCGAAGGTTTGCTATGAAAATCTTTCAGTTTGACTACAAGGATGAACCGTCGTTGCGAGACGAACTGAACGGGATTCGCAAGGCCTGCAGGGACAAGACCGGTTCCTGCGCCCTCTTTCACGTCTTTGCCGAGACGCCTGACAGAAAGCGGATCGAACGCATCGGCGAGGTGATCGGCGAAGAACTGCCCGGGGCGCAGTACGTCGGCTGCTCGACCAACGGCAGCATCGGCAGGGGCGTGCACACCCGCTCCGAATTCTCGATTGAGTGCACCGTCTTCGAGAGTGCCACGACCAAGATTGAAACGCTGCAGTACCCGATTTCCGAGGAAACCGCGAGCGAAGTGTCCGGCAAGCTCGTGCGGGAGGTGCAAAGCCGGCCCTGGGTGAAGGGCGTGGAGCTTCTCATCACCATTCGCGGCATGTCGCTGTCGTCTTTCTGCCGGGATCTTCAGCATCTGCCCGAAGGCGTTGCCGTGTTTGGCGGCGGAGCCTTCAACCGGGACATCAACAACAACGCCGCCTGCGTCTTCTCAAAGAACGGTGGCTATTCGGAACTTGGCGTGACGTTCGTTTTGTACGGCGGCAGCGATTTGCATCTCTCCTCCCGTTTCGTCACCGGCTGGAAGGCTTTGGGCCGGGAAATGAAGGTGACGCGCGTGCACCGCAACATTCTCTACGAGCTTGACGGACATCCCGCCTACGAGGCCTATCGGCGGTACCTCGACATCAAGAACGACGAGCACTTCTTCGTCAACACGGTGGAGTTCCCGTTCATGTACCAGCAGCATGGCATCCAGATTCTGCGCGATCCGGTGATGAGCAATCCGGACGGCTCGATCGTCATGACCTCCGACATCCAGGAGAGCGACAAGATGCGTCTTGCCTATGGCGATCCGAGGACGATTCTGAGTAGTGTCAAGGAGGCTGCCCGGTCCATGGAGAGTTTCCGTCCAGAGGCCATCGCCATCTTCTCGTGCGCGGGGCGCCGTGCGTTCTGGGGCGACGCTGAGATCGACAAGGAGCTGCAGCCCTTCGAGCTTGTGGCGCCGACATTCGGTTTCTTCACTTCGGGCGAATTCCACCGCACGGGCAGCCACGTCATCCAGCACAATGTGACGCTGGTCGTCGCGGCCATGCGCGAGGGCGAGCCCAAGGCGAGCGACAGGCCCTCCCGCCTCCTCGAGGACACGGAAAAGACCGGCGGCGTTTCCCTTGTTCAGCGCCTTTCGACCTTCATTGACGCTGCCACGGAGGATCTCAATGAGGCGAACCGTCTGCTGCACCAGATGGCCATCACCGATGCACTCACCGGTCTGAAGAACCGCGGCGAGACCCAGAGAATCATCGGCGAGCTCGCGGAGCGGCGCGGCGGATCGTTCTGCCTGCTCATGATCGACCTTGACGACTTCAAGAAGGTCAATGACCGTTTCGGACACGTGATCGGAGACAAGGTTCTGGTCGGACTTGCCGATCTTTTGCGCAGCGCGCTCGGCACGAAAAATCCCTCCTACACCGCAGGACGCTGGGGCGGCGAGGAATTCATGGTCGTGATGCCGGACGCGGAGCTTGACGAGGCGTCCGCCCTGGCCGAAGAGATCCGCGCCGGGTTTGCCGAGATCAATTTCGAGCAGGCGGGCAACCAGACCATGAGCGTTGGCGTGGCTCAGATTCGCGCCGGTGAGGATGCCGATGCGCTCTGCGTGCGCGTGGACAATGCGCTCTATGCGGCAAAGCGCCAGGGCAAGAACCGGGTCGTGATGGGCTGAAGGCTCTCCTCTCAGCAGCTCTGGTTTAACGGACGCTCGGGAAACGGAAGCTCGATTTTGAGCGGAAGTCCGGGCGTCCGATGCTTTTTGCGCTGCGCCCTCCTCCAGGCGCTCTCCATGAGGATGAATCAATCAAATACCGGATTTCATCTGAACTTCAGACGCCCTGGATGACAATGGACGCCTGCTTGCTTTGCATGCAAAAGCAGGTCTGCTTTATCGAGGGAAAAAAAGCGGCCAAGTCGCGGCGGCTTGGCCAAAAACAACCCCAAGGAGATGCGGCTATCCCGTCAGAGCGCGGGCGAGAGGCCCGAGGCCTCGGCGACCCTGGCTGCGGCCGCAACGATCGCGGCGTGGGGACCAGCTGTTGCGCCGACCTTGAGCGTGGCGGCGGCATGGGCGGCCGGGATGATGGCCGAAAGGGAAAGCG
>DNLN01000195.1 GCA_003488465.1 Sutterella sp.
CCCGCAAACCGAGCGGGTCTGCGGGGCTAATCGGAAGGGCCGCTGCAAGCAGTTAGCCGGCGATTAAGGCGTTCAGGCTCTTGATGAAGGATGCGGGATCCTTGAGCGAACCCTGGTCTGCAAGGAGCGCCTGCGAGAAGATGAACTCAGCCCAGGTGGCGAACTTCGCGTCATCGGTTTCGGCTAGCGCCTTGGCGACGATCGGGTGCGAGACATTCACCTCAAGGATGAACTTGTCCTCGGGCACGGGCTGGCCGGCCGCCTCGAACATGCGGCGCATCTGGGAGGTCATGACCGGACCGTCGCTCACCACGCAGCTCGGAGAGTCGACGAGGCGGTTCGTGAGACGAACGTCGGTCACCTTGTCGCCGAGCGCCTTCTTGAAGCGTTCGATGGCGTCGTTCGACTCCTGCTTCTTTTCGTCTTCCTTCTTGTCCTCGAGTTCGCCCAGCTTCAGATCGCTTTCGGTGACGGAAACGAATTCCTTGCCCTCGAACTCGTGGGTGTTGCCCATCATCCACTCGTCAACGCGCTCCCACATGAGAAGCACCTCGATATCCTTCTTCTTGAGCGATTCAAGATACGGGGAGTTAACAGCAGCTTCGTAGCTGTTCGCGACAAGATAATAGATTTTTGTCTGCTTTTCCTTCATCCTTCCGATGTAGTCGGCAAGGCTCACTGTCTGCTTGGCGGACTCCTCCTTGGTGGAGGCAAAGCGCAGCAGCTTCATGATCTGGGCGCTTGAGGCCGGATCCTCGACCGTGCCTTCCTTGAGGACGCGGCCGAAGGTCGCCCAGAAGTCGGCGTACTTGTCCTTGTCGGCGGCAAGCTTTTCGATCATCGTGAGGGCGCGCTTGGTGAGAGCCTTCTTTAACTTGCGCGTGACGACGGAATCCTGAAGCAGTTCGCGGGACACGTTGAGCGGCAGTGCATTCGTGTCGATCAGGCCGCGCACGAAGCGCAGGTAGTTCGGCAGGAAGCTTTCAGCCTTGTCCATGATGAAGACGCGCTGCACGAAAAGTTTCAGACCGTGCTGCATCTCGCGGGAGAACAGATCCCAGGGAGCCTGCTTGGGGACGTAGAGCAGGCTGGTGTACTCAAGGTCGCCCTCAACGCGGTTGTGCGCCCAGGCAAGCGGATCCTCCCAATCGTGGGTGAGGTGCTTGTAGAACTCCTTGTATTCGGACTCGGTCACATCCTTGGGCGCCTTCGTCCAGAGGGCCTTGCCTTCGTTGACCTGGATCCAGTCGTACACCGGTTCCTTCTTCTCGTCCTTGTTCTCTTCCTTGCCGTCGTCGACTTCGGGCTTCACGTCCCAGAGAAAGACCGGAGCGGAGATGTGATCGGAGTACTTGGTGATGGCTTCGCGCAGCGTCCAGGGATCAAGGAAGCCCTTTTCGGTGCTCTTCAGGTGCAGCACGACTTCCGTGCCGCGGGTTTCGTGGCGGATCTGCTCGGACTCGAACGTGCCGGAGCCGTCCGAGGACCAGCGCACGCCTTCGTCGGCACCAGCTGTTGCAGCGCGCGAGTAGACCGTGACGCGGTCGGCGACGATGAATGCGGAGTAAAAGCCCACGCCGAACTGGCCGATCAGCTCGGAGTCCTTGGCCTGGTCGCCGGAGAGCGACTTCATGAAGTCTTCGGTGCCGGACTTGGCGATCGTGCCGAGGTGCTCGTTCGCCTGCTCAAGCGTCATGCCGATGCCGTTGTCGCTGATGGTGAGCAGACCGGCTTCCTTGTCAGCCTTGACACGGATGGAGAAGTTGGGGTCGTCCTTGACCAGATCGGGCTGGGTGATCGACAGGAAGCGCAGCTTGTCGATGGCGTCCGATGCGTTGGACACCAGTTCCCGCAGAAAGACCTCCTTGTTGGAATAAAGGGAGTTAGCCAGCAGAGAGAGGAGCTTGGCAACCTCAGTCTGAAAACCATGAACTTGTGCAGCCATTTGAATGAAATCTCCAAAAGAAACGCGCCGGACAAGCCGGCACGTCAAGTGTTCTTGCCCTCCATATGGGGACGGGCATGGAGATTTTCAAGGGCAGCGGGGTCAGTTCAGCGTCGGGGCGAACTTCTCGATCTGAATTTCCTCGGGCATCTCAATGTGCGCGACCTGTCCGGTCGAGGTGGCGTAGAGCGGAGCGCCGCAATCCTCGCACCACTCCATCGGGAAGACCTGATCGAGGGCGACGATCCGATCGACCCCCTCGGTTCTGAGAATGTCGGCAGCAAACTGCTGCAGTGCGTCGGGATCTTCGTTGACCATGGACCAGACGACGCCGGCGATCACGGAATTTGGCTTGTCCTTGGTGGACACTCCGATGCGGATTTCCGAATTGCCTTCGCCTTCGGCCGATTCGCCCGGCCGGGTGAAGAGGGCCGTGGTGACCAGCAGGTTCTGCGGAACGAAGTTCATGCAGCAGACAAAGGAGACCAGGGACTTCAGGCAGAACACCCGCATGGCGGTTTCGGTCTGTCGCCAGGCGCTATAAAAGCCGCTCGGAGCCTGGACCTCGAACACGCTTCCAATCAGGGAAGCCCAGAGGACGTCATGGGCGGCAAGGGAAAAGTCCATGATCGAGCGCATCCGCTCGATGTAGGGCTTGTCCTGAGGGACGAAAAGTTCCCCGGGCGTCGGCGCGGAGATGGCCGCGACGATATAGCGGCTGTCGGAAAAATCGGCAGGGGGTTCGTTTTTGAGCAGTTTGGCGATGCTCACGATCGCCCCGTGCTGGACGCGTCCTGCCGTGAGAGTCCGCAGCAGCCCCCGGACGTCGATCAACTGCTCGGGCAGATTGTCGGCGGAAATGAGGGTATCGCCCATGGTGACCGAGGCTTGCGGGCTGGAAAAACCTGACCGCAGGAGATCGGCAAGGCTCTTGAGACAATTCTTGTCCAGACGGCAGCAGGGGATCTGGTAGCGGCTCCAGGCCAGGATCGGAATCAGCACCAGCTGGTGGCAGCCGCGCTCGTCGGTGTAGCTTTGGGCGCAGTCTTCGGCCATGGCGAGCAGCGCATCGTAGGCCGAGGTGTCGTCATCGGCCTTGAGCGAGTGAAGGGCGGTCTCGATGTCGGCGTCCTCTCCGGTTTCGAAAATGCCGTCACAGGCTTTGCTGAGAGCGGCATCGCACAGGATGTCCTCATAAATGGAGCTTGAATCAGCCGCCTGAAGGGCGAGCTGCACGAGATCGTCGCTGGTCGCGCTGACGGTTTTGTTGGTTGTCTTCCTAGCCATTGATCTTCACGAAAAAATTTTGAGCCCGGAAGTCTATCGCAGCCATCCGCCCGTGTCATGCGAGGGTGCGTCAGGTTCTGATCAAGGGGCGCATAACATTGCGTGCTGACCAAGTACAATGCTTCGGCGTGAATGCTCGAACTGCTATAAGAGAATTTCTGGTTATGCTCCACACGATCTACAGCAATTATTTTGAAGTCCTTCAGGCCTGTCTCATTGAAAATCTGAAAGCCGATGCTGCTGCGGGGGCTGATGTTTTTGAACCTCAGAGCGTCATCATTCCTTCGCTGGCCGTAGCCGACAGGCTTCGGCAGGAGATCGCCCGCCGCACGGGCGTGTGCTGCGGCTTTGACTTCAAGTTCATCGGCTCATGGTTCGAGGAAGCCACTTCCGTTGAAAGCGCAAACGAGCACACGTCGCAGTCTCTTGTCTGGCCCATCTGGAGGATCTTGCGCGAGAGGGACTTCACGGACCGGTTCCCGCCCCTTGCCCAGTATGTGGCGGGCAAGAGCGATGAGCAGCTGTACGACTTTGCGCTCAGGATCGCATCGATCTTTCGCCGCTATATCGCCTACCGGCTTGACCGGGTGCTTGAATGGATCGGAGTTCAGAGCGCAGGCAGGGAATCAGCCCAGCGCCAGCGCGAGAGGCTGGCCCTTGAGCGACATCCGGACTACGCCTGGCAAAAGGCGCTTTGGGAAAAGCTCGCCGATGAAAGCGTGTGGCCCGACTGTGGCAATCTCACAAGGCTGCCGGAGTTTTTCTCCGCTCCTGCTTCAGGTTCGGCCCGGCCCGTCCATATCTTCATGCCGACTGTCGTGCCCCCGATCATTCTGCCGTTCCTGTCCGCCATGACGGCCGGGGACGCCGGTCAGGAAGTCTGGCTCTATATCCAGAATCCGAGCTCGGGCTTCTGGTTCGAGGGGATTGACCTCGCGGATCGCACGCCCCAGGGTGAGTTGCAGACCTATATGGCAAGAAATGCCAAGAGCACCAGGGCGACCATCGACAGGCTCTGGCTCTTCTCCCAGGAGGACGGGCAGCACTCGTCCCTTGCCGACCGTCTTTTCGAGGAGCTCCCCGAAGAGCGCCCCGACAAGATCCATCCGGCGCAGGCGCATGGCCGGCAAGATGCGCCGGCCCGGCTCAGTTTTGACTTTGTGGCTCAGAGAATCCAGGACTTCCGCTCTGGCGAGCACGTTCAGGCCGAGCGTATCTACATCGATCCGGCTCCGGAATGCGATGGCAACATGCTGCAGCGCCTTCAGAGCGCGATCGTCAACCTGGACAGCCACCTGCTGCCCGTTGAGGCCGATCAGTCGATCCGGATCGTGAAGGCACCCAACGCCCTGCGCGAGGTGCAGGCAGTCTGCGACTATCTGCAGACAAGATTCAGCAAGGCAGGCTTGAAGGCTTCGGACGTGCTTGTGGCAACGCCCGACCTTGAACAGTACATTCCCTTGATTCACAGCGTGTTCGGCAGCCTGCCGAAAGAGCGCTCGATCCCCTATCGGATTGTCGGCTCTGGACTCACTCAGGAGAATCTGGCAGCCCAGGCGGTGATCAATTTGGGCGACATGATCCAGGCGCAGATGAGCGCCGATCAGTTTTTCTCCTGGCTGGAACTGCCGATCGTGACGCGGCACTGGAACCTGGACTTTGACGATCTTGAGATTCTGAGAGGGTGGTTGCGAGCGGCAGGATTCCGGTACGGCATTTCCAGGGCCCACATGCGGGCGATGAAGCGTGAGGCTGATGCCGAGGGGTGTCTTGAGAGCGCTCTAGAGCGGCTTGCGCTCGGGTTCACCCAGAGCCCGGATCGCGTGAGGCTTTTTGCCGATACTCTTCCCGTTGCCTTGGCCTCCCTGAACGATTACAACACGGTGGTTTCCCGCGCCGATCTCCTTGAAAAGCTCATGCTCATCGCAGAACGTCTGGAGCAGGCCAGAGCGCACCTGCAGGACGAAGGCGAAATTCACGTCCTCGCCTGGGCCGATACATGGAACACCGAGATCGAAGGACTTCTCGGCTCCGAGACGCAGTCCCCCGAACTTGTCAGCGTGCGCCGCACGATCGGCTCGATCTGCAAGCAGATGCGGCGGGGACTTCCGGACGATTCCACCAAGCTGCCGTTCTCGCTTGTCTGGCACGCATTCAAGAGCCAGTTGAGCGAGCAGAAGGCGCCCGTCAGAAATGCCGATGCCGTGACCTTTGCCGACATCTCTCACTCGCGCGGGCTTCCGTTCAAGGTCATCGCCGTTCTGGGGCTCGGGCAGGAATCGCGCTTTCCCGGCGTTCAGCGCACGGAATCATTCGATCTCATGGAGCTTGCCGATGACAAGGGACAGCCGATCCGGCGCATTGCCGATCGCGACAGCCGCTCCGACAACCGAAACGTGTTCCTCGATCTCGTGCTCTGCGCGCGGGAGAGCCTGTACCTGAGCTATTGCGCCGGAGAAGGCAAGAGTGCCGGCAAGCCGATGAGTCCGGTGCTCGAGGACTTTGCAAGGCTGCTCGAAATTGGGCAGAGGCTGGAGACGGGAGATCCCGAGTTAAGGCTCCCGGGCAAGTTTTCAGCCACGCTCACGGCTGAGGTGCCGCTCACCGAAGAGTCATTGAAGAATTTCCTCACCGAGGGCGCCCGCTTCTGGCGCAGCCACTCCGAGCAGCTTCTCGCTTCGCTTCAGGCTGCCTCATCCGGTTCATGCGAGGATGATCCTTTTGCGGACACCCCATCGCTTCTTGCCCAAGGCAAGTGCTCCGAGACGGTCGATTATTCCGACGTCGAACAGTTCTGGAGCGATGAGGACAAGTGGATGCTCTCGCATCATGGACTGAAAAAGGATGGCGATTCGGGCGGCAAAGCTGATCTGCCGATCAATCCTGATGGCGGCGGAGGCCTGGCTGCCTGGGCCTGGAAGGAAAAGCTCCTTGAACTCAAGCAGAGCGGCATCGGCGGCGACGAGCTCCGGGAGATTGCCGCCCGTGATCCGATCAACGGCGCCGAGGGCGTGCGGCGCGTGGCGACGGGTGCGTTCATCAGCTGGCTTGAAGAGTCTGCCGAGGGTGCGGAGGGACTGGATGCCCAAAAGGACGAACAGGCTTCCCCCATCACGTATCCGCTGCAGGGAGCCAAGGATTTGATTGCTGGAGCCGGACTTGACGCGGCGCCTTTCGCGGCGCTCGACTCGGTTGTCTTCCGCCCCGAGAAACTTCTCGAGAACCCTGTCGACGGAAGCCTTCACATGGCGGTTCAAGTCTTTTCAGATTCATTAAGGGCTCGCGTTGACTTCAAGCGCGCTTTCCTGTGCGCTGCCGGGCTTTCTGTCACGGTTCACTTGTCGGACTACAAGAACGGGGAAAGCGGCGTTGTGCCGCCCTTGGATCAGAAGGCCGCCGTTGAGACAGTCGATGCGCTCCTTGCGCTCTATCTTGTGTCTCTTGCCGCCCCTGCGCCTGGGATTGTTTCTTCCGAATATCCCTCCAAGGTTCTCTGGAGGGGACGAGAGAAAGAGCAAAGGAAAGTGACGGTCACGCCGATCGGCAAGGCTCTGAAAGATGCTTTGGCAATGAGCGTTGCAGAGCAAAAGAAGGAAAGTAAAAAACGCAAGGCGCCCGACTGGTGCGAACTGCTCAAGGAGGTGTCCCATGCCTGAGTTCAACGTGTTTGACAAAAGCGATGATCTGCGTGGAGCGCGTCTTATTGAAGCGAGTGCAGGCACCGGGAAGACTTTCTCGCTGGTTGAGATCGTCAAGCGGCTCGTTGCTCAGCAGGACGATCCGGTCGACATCACTCGGCTGCTTCTCGTGACCTTCACAAATGCGGCCACGAATGAACTCTCCACACGCCTGAAGGCGGGATTGGAGGAAAAGCTTCGGCAGGAGACGGATGCCGACGCGACCGCGCGTCTGGAACAAGCGCTCGAGCATTTTGACGATGCATGCATCTTCACGATCCATGGCTTTTGCCGCAAGATGCTGACCGAGTACACGTTCGTGCACGGCGGCAGCTATGGCGTGGAGCTGCAGCTCGAGGATGACCAGATGCGCCAGCAGGTTGTCGACGAGTTTGTCCGCGACAAGGTGAGAAGCCTGCCCGAGGAGAGCGTGATGGCGCTCGTTGGTCTGCAGGAAGCCCTGTCATTGCTTCTCAAGGACATGACGGGGCGGGACAGTGCGCTTCCTTTTAGAGTCGTTCCCGATGACGGATCGCCGATTGCCGAGTGTCTGAAGGAGTTCCCTGGCTGGGCAGCAAAGCGCCTCTTCGAACTCAAGACTCAGGCCGGCGTCATGAGCGGCGACGAAATGCTTGCGCTTATGGCGCGCAAGGTGCGGGAGGTTCCCGAGTTCGCCCGGGCTGTCCGCGAGCGGTTTGACGCCGTGCTGATCGATGAGTTTCAGGATACGGACAGCGTTCAGTATGCGGCCTTCCGTGAGCTGTTCCTTCAGGGGGAAAACCGTCCCCGGCACGTCATTTTTGTCGGCGACCCAAAGCAGGCAATTTATCGGTTCCGCCGAGCGGAGCTCGAAACCTACATTCGCGCCCGCAATGAGATCGGCAATGTCTATACGCTGGGGAACAACTACCGGACGACACGTGCGCTGCTCGATGTCTTCAACCTGTTCTTTGGCAACGGAAATTCCGACAAGCCGTCGCGGTCGTTTTTCAGCGATGACATCCTGTACCGGCCTGTTGGCTGCGGCAATCCTGCAAAGACGCCGGTTCTTGAGCAGGGCGAGGATGGAACGCTTCGCCCGTTGCCGGTGTTCGAAGTGCTTTTTAATCAAGAAGAGACTTCCGAAGAGGAGAAGGAACTGGCGAGAGGCTCTGTCGATCAATTGCGGGCCCTGGAGGATGAGTGGATTGCGAGCGACATCGATCGGTTGATCAATGGCAAGTGCTTTCTTGGTGCCCAAAGGGTCAAGCCTTCCGATATTGCGATTCTCGTGAGCAAGCGCGAACAGGCCAACGGTGTGATCGAGGCGCTCAGGAGCAGGCGGATTCCGGTCTGCCTCTCAAGCAACGAGGATGTGTTCAAGACCGAGCAGGCCGACGAAATCCTCGCCATTCTCAAGGTGATGGAGGATCCGACCGATCTCCAGATGCTTGCCGCTGCGCGCACATCGCGCATCTTCGGTGACACGCTCAAGACATTCGGCGCCGATCAGGACGCCATCGTGCAGGCGCAGGTTGACGTCCGGGAGACGCTTGAGAGGTATCGGCATGCCGGACTGACGGCGGCTTTTACGTTCCTCTTCGAGCGTCGGACAGTTGTCAAGCGGCTGATGCCGCTCAAGATGGGGCGCCAGTATCTGCGCAACTACAGGCATGTGCTCGAGTTGCTGCAGGAGCAGACGCAGACGCTTCCCGCGCTTGCTGGTCTCATCCGCTGGTTTGAAAGCGAAAAGGCCTCGGACGAGTGTCCCGAAAACAGACATCTTCGGATCGAGTCCGATGAAAGACTGGTGACTGTCGAGACGATTCACGCAAGCAAGGGGCTGGAATATCCGATTGTGTACCTTGCGCATGCCTCGGCGAAACTTAATCCGCGTGCCGTCAAGCCAGGCTTTTTCAAGGCCGAGGAATCTGGCTGCCCCGTGCTTGAAATGGTGCTTGATGCAGGTGCAATTCCCGAGGAGCAGATTGAAAGCGAAAACCTCAAGCAGATGCAGGAGGAGGCGCGTAAGGCCTACGTGGCCATGACTCGTGCGACAAGCCGTCTGGTTTTGCCCTTGATGCAAAAGCGACTGAAGAAGGATGGTTCGCCAAGCGTCTATACCGGTGAGAATATTTACTGGAAGGTGGCAACCGGACAGCCCATGATTGCCAATAAGGCAGATACAGAAAGACAGTTCAATGAAGTCATCGAGCGCATCAAGGATGCTGTCAAGGCTGACATGCCGAAGATCTGCGGCGACTTGTCGGCCATTGCCGGCGTGGACTTTTCTGACACGCCGGATGGCAAACGGGTTGACGACCTGATCAGGATCACGCATCCGCTCAACCAGCCGAAGATCAAGGTCCGGGATGGGTGCGAGAAGACTGAGCCTACTGCCTATGGCGTGGATGATTCCGTTTGCATCCGGAGCGCCTGGTCGACCACAAGCTTCTCAGCCCTGCGGCGGGGCGCGGCGCAGGCCATGCCTGAGCAAAGTCCCGATCCGCTCGAGGAGGAGAAGCCGCAGGAAGCCTCGGAAGGCGAGCTTACTGAAGAGCAAAAGCGTGACATCGTGCATTTGCAGGGCGGCACCCGCATCGGCACGATGCTCCACGAAATTTTCGAGCGGACTGATTTTCAGGATGTCGTGCGCAAGTCGGAGGCCGACTTTGAAGATCACATTGATCGGTTGCTTCGTCCGTATCGTGAACTGCTTGGGCAAGAGTACGCATTTGCGCTGCCCGCAGT
>DNLN01000167.1:0-18822 GCA_003488465.1 Sutterella sp.
CCTGTGCAAGCGTCTGCCTCGCCCCGGTTGGTGCCAAGGTCGCGCACTCCATCGACACCAAACCCCTGAAGCGTATTTTTGCCTGCCTGCTTTTCGCCATCTGCGGCTACATGCTCTGGAAGGCATTCCAAAACTGGTGATCAGCCATGTCTCGCATTTTCAAACCGGAAACTCTGCTGCTATACCTTGTTCTTGATCCCGGTCTATGCGGCGGCGCCGAAGGTATGATCGAAACGGCAAGACGAGCCGCCGCAGGAGGCGCAACAATGATTCAGTTGCGCGCTCCTAACTGGAAAAAACGGGCGCTGGTGGAGTGCGCCCGGGAACTGAAAAAGATTCTTGCCCCTTTTGACATCCCTCTGATCATCAACGACCACGCCGATGTCTGCCTTGCCGCTGGTGCCGATGGACTTCACGTCGGGCAGGCTGACCTCGCTGTCGAAGATGCGAGATCCATCATCGGTTCGACTCGCATTCTTGGGCTGTCTGCCAACACCATTGGCACGGTTAGAGCCGCGAATCCTGCCCTTGTCGACTATCTTGGAATCGGTCCCATCGCTCAGACAAAAACCAAGCCTGACGCAGCGGCTGCGCTCGGCATCGAAGGATTTGCCTCCCTAGCCCGGATCAAACCCTGCCCCGTCGTGGCCATCGGCTCTGTCACCACTGCAAATGCAGGTGACTTGGTTCGGGCTGGCGCCGACGGCATCGCCGTCGTTTCTGCGATCTGCGGGAAACCCGATCCCGCAAAAGCGGCCAAGACGCTGGCGAAAATCGTCCGCCAAGCCTTTTAGAGGCTCAGACCGAGCAGATTCAGCGGGACCTCAACAACCTGCCCACATTCGCTGCGACCTGGGCATCAGCATCATCCAGGAATGCGAAGCGGCGGCGATATGCCGCCCTCTTCTTTGAAGGCACCTCTTCAATCGGTTTGCGAGGCGATATCAGAGGGATTTCGTAGAACCGGGGATCGTCCGTAAGATGGCCGCCCGCCTCCTGCCAGAAAGAATCAAGATCGGTCTTGATCTTGTGATCCCGGCGCGCAAAGGCATAGTATCCATGGTAGGAAACGGCATAGATGCGCTTGACGCCCATCGTCCGGGCAAACGCCATCATCAGGTACAGAATCAGATTTTTCGTCCGGTATGTAAATGCTCTCTTAGTGGCCTCCCGGATGCGCTCCAATGCATCCTCTGTGTTCGGCCCCTGCATGGCGCCAATCCAGAGAGTCTCCTCGCCTTCCTTGTTTCTGCCGATCCAGAACATCATCTGATACATGATATGCTCACCGTAACGCATAACAAGTGTCAGCATTCCCTCTTTGCGATTCCCTGGAGCATTGAGTAGCCGCACTGTCCAAACAGGGTCGCCATCACCCGCCTGCCAGATCGGAAAACTGCCCTCAGTACACGCCAACTTTTCAGCCGCCTCTGGAAGAACACGTTCCTGCATCATCTGAAGATGATTTTTAATGAGTTCGGAGCGTTCGCGAAACGTTGCTCCTGCAAAAAAGAACTTTCGCTCCGCCTGCTCGATCGGAAAGGGATTTTTCTCAAGGATCCTCTGCCGCACAGGATCCAACTGAAACCACTCGTAGAGTTCCTTGACCCCAGGGTAATGGCAGATGGTGCGAAGAATAAAAACACACCATCGACGCATTTCGCTGCGGTCCTTCAGGTTGTAGATTTTTGCGCCGAGCCTGAAGATACTGCAAATCATGATCTCTAGAAGCGTACAAGTAAGTAATGCTTGAGATTATTGTTTCGCTATACGCCAAGCGCAATGAGATTTAACCCTAAGGGAGGTGCGCTCAACACCAGGAGACCGGACGCTCCTATCGAGAGTAGTCTCGGTAGGCATGGCGTTGAAGAGTTTTCCCATTACATGTATGAACCTCTACATTTTTGACCCGAGTCCACCAAGCCAGCACTCAACGCACTAAAATTGGTCGGTTCCTTCGATTCGGTTTTACCCTGTTTTCATTTTTCGCTGCAGTTCTATGAGCAAAACCAAAGCTCCGGCAATATGCGTGCCTCTGGATAAGGCAAAGCACATTCTCCTGGCAAAAGCCATTGAGGAACACGCGCAAGAACAGTGGACCGCTTCAGATTCGTCACTTCTTTCTATGCGCGTAGCGCACAGCCTTGGGGAAAATGCCTCCCCGGAGAGGTATCTCACCGAGCGAGCTGAACGCCTGATTGAGGAAGCCGACGCCAAGGGAGTCAGTGTCAAGGTATCAACAAAGACCTCCCTGCCTACAATTCTTGGGCTGCTTCTCGTTGTCTTCGCCTTTGTCTGCGGCGCTTTATCGGACCGCCTGACGGGATCCGATCATTTCATCAACCTGCTCTCAGCCCCCTTCTGGGGCATTGTGCTCTGGAACCTCCTTGCGTATCTAATCATTCTTCTGAGCGCAATTGGTATCCTTGGCTCTGAGCGTCGTCTAAACCTTCCGCTTCGCGGATCCCTGCTTTCGCTCGTGCAGAAATGCTCGGCCAGTCCATTTGCCAAAGGCCACAAAGCCGCCTTTTTTGAAAGTTGGGTTCGTCTCACCGCTCCTCTTACGCGCATCCGCATTGCTCGCACACTGCACCTAGCTGCAATCTGCTTTGCCCTGGGACTGATTGTGAGTCTCCTCGTGAGGGGACTATCCACTGCCTACTGGGTCGGCTGGGAGAGCACTTGGCTCGCTGGCAGAGCCGACATTGTGAAAACGATTCTGGACAGCACCTACGGCCTTATTCCCGCCATTGGCGGACTACCTTCGATGCCAGATGCCGCAGCCGTTGCCGGCATGCGAGCGGACATGCTTCCCTACACGCAAAACGAAGTTACTGCCGCCCCGTGGCTACTCAGGATGATTCTGATTCTAGCTGTCTCCGTCATCATCCCCCGACTCGTTTTGGCCTTGGTCAACACCTGGAGACTGAAAGTGCGAGAGAAAAACTCAAAGCTTGAAATTTCCGAACCCTACTTCCAGGAGCTCCTTGCGGAATCTGCACAGAATGCCGCCTTAGGCTCTCTCAAGATCATTGCTCCGGAAAAGAGCAGTCCCGACACGCAGACCTTCCTCCAAACCATTCTCAAGTCCTGGGGGGAGCCTGGAAACAATGCCCTCGTGACAGCAAATCTTTCGGACCCAGAGGCTCCGATGCCGGAGATTGATGTCCAGGGCAAGACGTTGATCGTTCTTGCGCTTGAAGGGGCGAGCACTCCCGAGTATGACGTTCACGGCGCAATCATCGACAGCGCTGTCAAGCAAGCCGAGGTCAAGCAAGCGGCAATTGTCGGGCTCCTCAATATGACTTCCTTTGCGGCACGTCAAAGGGCCTATCCTGAACGAATTGAACAAAGGATCAACGGCTGGATCAAGTTCGCTTCCGAGCACGGTCTGCCACTCGTCTCCTTTAACGCTCAAACCTCCAATCCGGCAGAAACTGTCAAGCAGTTGCGCATGCAATGCGCGGCTCTCGCCGTCCGATCTGACAATCACGCCTCCAAGGATTCCTAAGCATGTCCACACAAACCGATCCTCTGCGCATCCATCTAAGCCTTGTCAGCCACACCAACATCGGCAAAACCACCTTGGCGCGAACCCTGCTCTCCCGAGATGTCGGAGAAGTAGAGGATCGCGCTCATGTTACGCAGGAAGCCACCAGTTACGTGCTTGCCAGAAACAGTGAAGGGTGCGAGCTGCTTCTCTGGGACACCCCGGGGTTTGGCAATTCCCTAGCCCTAGCAAGGCGCCTTGAAGGCCGATCCAATCCGATCGGCTGGTTCGTTGCCGAAATCTGGGACAGGATGGCCAACAAGAGTTTTTGGCTAGACCAGCAGGCGATGAAGCACATTCGGGAGACCTCCAGCGTTGTTCTGTATCTCGTCAATGCTGCGGAGCCTCCTGAAACCGCTTCCTACGTCGAAGCGGAGATGAGAATCCTCACATGGATCGGCAAGCCCGTGATCGTGCTGCTCAATCAGATGGGGCAGCCTCGTCGTCCCGAAGAAGAGGCTTCTGACGTCGAACAATGGCAAAAAGCCATGGAAGGACATTCGATTGTCTCCGAAGTGCTTAGCCTTGACGCTTTCGCCCGCTGCTGGGTACAGGAATTCGTTCTCTTTGACGCGATCGGCAAGGTGCTCAACCCCGAACAGTCCGTCGCTTTTGAAGCCCTCCGGGAAATCTGGGCAAGGCAGCGGCGCGGCATGTACACCTCGAGCGTTCAGGCGCTGATGCGCTACCTTGACAAGGTCTCCCAAGACAGGGAGATTGCCGAAAACCGCTCCGTCAAGGAAATGCTTTTTGCCTTCGGACGCCGATTCGGCCTTTTCAAAAACGAGCCTTCGGATGAAGACCCCACGCTTGCTGCCCAAACGGCTCTGTCAGCTCGGGCCACCGATGCGTTCTGCGCCCTCACCGATGAACTGCTCTCGATCAATGGACTCAAGGGGCAGGGCGTCAAGAAGGAAATTCTTTCCCGCATGCAGTCTTCGAGCTGGGATGTCCGCAGTCAAATCGAACCCGGTCAGGCGGCTGTTGCCGGCGCAGTCGGTACGGGCGCGGTAGGGGGGCTAGCCGCTGACCTCGCAAGCGGAGGCCTTTCTCTTGGCATTGGAACCCTCATCGGGTCCATCGTCGGCGCCCTTGGCGGTGCCGGGCTTGCCGTTGGCTACAACCAGACCAAGGCTCCTGACGGAACCAGCGTTTCATGGTCAGACGAAGCTGTCAGAAACTTCTGCGTGGATGCAATTTTGCTTTATCTTGCTCTTGCCCACTTCGGCAGAGGCCGCGGGAACTGGGCTGAAAGCGAATATCCCGACTTTTGGAAAGACGTGGTCGTCGATTGCGTGGGCCGCACCAAGGCCGAGCGCGCATTCATTGCAAACTCGATTGACGAAACACTTCGCGGCGTTCTGACGAGTCTGTATCCCAAAGCATCGTTCTAGGAAATCCTGACAGGCATCTCAGTGCGGAACATGCAGTTCAACCATGGGCGCATGATTCCGCACAAATTTTTGCTTGGATGCGGGCTCCTTCCATTGATAGGCAGGACTCAGTACAGACTCATTCAGGGTCTCGCCCTTCCAGCGGACTCCTGCCGCCTCAAGGAGCATTGAGTCAACCCAATCAGCCCGGAAGGATCTGCGAGCAGCCAACTTGACCAGCGGCTCTGTCTTACCTCGCCCCCAAATCAGAAGCGGAATCCGGTAACCGGACGGTGTCGTATTGGAGTGTCCATCAAAGTCAGCATAATTGCCGACCTCCTGGCCATGGTCTGACAAATACGTCCAGAACACATTGCTGGTCGCTGCGTACCGCTGAGTGAGTTCCAAAGTTGCGGCAATGACTCCATCCTGGTAGAGAATTGCTCGATCGTAGTGATCACGTGCTTTGCGCACAAAGCGTCCTCTGCCCAATTTCTCCATGGCCTGCTGCACCGTGTCGGTGTCCGCATCTTCCCAACTGCCCTTGAGACCCTCAGGGTATCGAAGCGAATAGTGCGGATGACACCCTATGAGATGCACAACGATGAGTTTTCTTTCATAGGGCTCGCGAAGCGCTTCCTCCAACGGAGCCAATACCTTTTCGTCGGGCGAAGCAGACGAGCGCCCGGCCAGATGATTCAAACTCACCACACGGTCTGTCAGCGCCATGTACTTGGCCTTGATCGCCGTATCATCCTGATTGCTGATCCAGGTGATTCGATATCCGGCAGCATCAAGCAATGCCAAAAGATTGACCCCTCTCTCTCCTCCGCCAGAGAATCGAAACATCGAGTCGAACGCGCCAACCGTGCTGTGCATGACTGACCAACTGTCAGCCAAAGCCGTCAGTTCGCCTTTTTGCGCGAGTTCTCTCAACTTGGGCGTGGTATCCCGGGAGTACCCATAGACGCTCATGTTCTCACTGGTCATGCTCTCCCCGATCACAAGCACCAACGTATTGGGAGAAGGATCGACTCCGGTAATTACCTTTTGCGCCTTCTCAAGAGCAGTCTTTGTCTCTCCTAGAGACACGTCCCATTTCGCCTTTGTCTGCTTAGCAAGCCCATAGACCTTGACCCAGGAAAAGCCGGGAAGCTGCCCCCTCCAGGAACTCTTTGACCAGCTGAATACCGTAAAGAGCGCAACGAAAGCAACCGTCACGCACAGAACCAGCCGCCGAACAGAAACTGTGGCTCCTCGCCCACCGTTTGACTCAGCCCAGACGAGAAGGCATGTGCAGAACACCGCAAGCACAATTGTTACGGCGATCCAAGGCGCAAAATGCGCAAGCTGAGAGAGAACAAACTCCCCCGCCTCGGACGCATTCGTGTTCGCCAAAGACTCCAGAACGAACCCCGAGAAATAGTCGGTTCGGTAGGTTTGATAAAGAAACCCGCGAATGCCGGCGTCAATAAGACTCAGACAGAGCGCAGCCCCGTAAAGAGCTGCCCCGAGACGGGATACTGTGCGGGGGTAAAAGCCGGTAACCAGATAGATCGCGGCAAAGGTTAAAAGGAACCCCCAAACCTGTAGCGATCTGGTTCCGGGACGGACAAAAAAAAGCGCCGCCAGCACCACTGCCAGCGATACGGCAATGGCGACAAGGAGGCGCTTTCGAACTTGCATGACTTTCACTTGCCAGACACCCATTCAGGCCAATTTTGGCATTATGCCTGCATCGGCCTGAAAGGAATGTTGATCAGGGAACCATCTCCTGCACTTCGTCCTTCTTGACTGCCTTGACGAGATCTTCACGCTTCACTCCGAGGTAAAGCGCAATCGCCGCGGCCACGAAGATGGACGAGTAAATGGCTAGGCAAATGCCGATCGTGAGCGCAAGCGAGAACAAGTGCAGCGCTGGGCCCCCGAACAGGTACATGCAGATTGTCATGGCAAGCGTCGTCGCATGCGTGATCACCGTTCTCGAAATCGTCGCCGTAATGGCTGAGTTAATCACCTCAACCGTATCCGTGCGGCGCATCTTGCGGAAGTGCTCGCGGACTCGGTCGAAAATGATCACCGACTCGTTCACGGAGTATCCGAGCACGGCCAGCACGGCAGCCAGCACCGGCAGAGAGAACTCCCACTGCATCACAGCGAAAATGCCCACAACCAGCACGACGTCATGCAGATTGGCAATGATGGCAGCCACTGAGAACTTCCATTCGAACCGGAATGCGAGGTAAATCATGATGCCGATGACAACGAGGATGAGCGCCGTCAAGCCGTCGGAAGCAAGTTCCTCACCCACCTGCGGCCCCACGTATTCGTTGTTGAGAAGCTTCACGCCCGCATCGGACTGCTGCAGAACGCCGAGGAGTTCCTTGGCCTGCTGACCGGAGTTCTCTCCGTGCTTTTGCGGCAGACGGATCATGAGTTCGCGGGCCGAGCCGTAGTTCTGCACTGCGGCCTCGATTCCCATCTTGCTCTTGATCTGCTCGCGCACCGATTCAACCTGCACGGCCTGCGGGTACTGCACGACAACCTGCGTGCCGCCCGTGAATTCGATCGAGAACGCCAGGCCATGCCAGAAGATCCAGAACACGGCCACGATGAACGAAACCAAGGAAATCACATTCAGCACCACCGAGTAGCGCATGAACGGAATGGTCTTGTGAATTCTGAAAAATTCCATTTTTCTTTCCCTTCCTACTGCGTTACTTCATGGCAATGTTGTGCGGATTCCAGGAGCTCTGGCCGATATGGACCTTCTGCAGCTTCTTGCGGCGTCCGTAGATCAGGTTGACCATGGCGCGGGACACCGTGACCGAAGTAAAGATCGAGGTGATGATGCCAAGACAGTGCACCACGGCAAAGCCTCTCACCGGACCGGAACCGAAGATGAGCAGCGCCACGCCGGCAATGAGGCTCGTCAGGTTCGAGTCGATAATCGTTGCAAAGGCCACGCTGTAGCCCTCATTGATGGCTACCTGCGGCGTTCTGCCCACGCGCAGCTCCTCTCGAATGCGCTCGTTGATGAGCACGTTCGAGTCGACGGCCATGCCGAGCGTGAGCGCCATGGCGGCGATGCCCGGCAGCGTCAACGTCGCCTGCAGCATCGAGAGCAGCGCGATCAGGCACATGATGTTGGCAATGAGGCTCAGAGCCGAAACAATGCCGAACACCTCGTAGTAGAGCATCATGAAGACCGCCACGAGCCCGAAGCCGTACAGCGTTGAGCGAAAGCCCGCCTTGATGTTCTCAGCACCAAGCGAGGGACCGACCAGGCGCTCCTCGATGATTTCCATCGGAGCGGCTAGCGACCCCGCACGGAGCAGCAGCGCTGTATCCGTGGCTTCAATCGTCGTCATGCGGCCGGAGATCTGCACGCGGCCGCCGCCGATCTCCTGACGGATGACGGGAGCCGTCACAACCTCGCCCTTACCCTTTTCAAAGAGGATGATGGCCATGCGCTTGCCCACGTTGTCGCGAGTGACGTCGCGGAAGATGCGCGCGCCCTTGTTGTCAAGCGTGAGGTTGACGGTTGGCTCCTGCGTCTGCTGGTCAAAGCCGGCCTGAGCGTCGTTGAGGTTCTCACCGGTCAGCACCACGCGGCGCTTGACAAGAATCTGGCGGCCTTCGCGGTCAAGATAACGCTCGTCGCCAAAGGGGACATTGCCCTGCGAGAGCTGCGTGAGCGCCTCAGGCGAATCATCCACCATGCGCACTTCAAGCGTTGCCGTGCGGCCGAGGATGTCCTTGGCCTTGGCGGTATCCTGCACGCCGGGGAGCTGAACCACGATGCGATCGGCGCCCTGCTGGGCGATCACCGGCTCGGCAACGCCGAGTTCGTTGATTCGGTTGTGCAGGGTGGAGATGTTCTGCTTGAGGGAGTAATCGCGCACGTTCTTCATCGCGCGCTCGGAAAGACTTGCCTCGATCAAGTACTTGTCGCCCTCCTGCTTTTCCACGAACTGCAGGTCGGGCTGCGTCTGACGCATCACATCGGAGGCCTTGGCGCGCTCCTCTTCAGTGTTGAAGCGGATTTCAATCGTGTCGCCCGCGCGGCTGATGCCGGCATGGCGGATTCGCTTGTCGCGGAACTGCGTGCGCAGATCGGCCGCAGTCGACTCCGTGCGCTTGGTTACAGCCGAGCGCATATCCACCTGAAGCAGGAAGTGCACGCCGCCGCGCAGGTCAAGACCAAGGTACATCGGAAGCGCGTTGATCGAGAGCAGCCATTTGGGCGTATTCGGCACAAGATTGGGCGCGACAATGTAGCTCGGATCCGTCGGATCGGGATTGAGCGTCTTTTCGAGCACTTCTCGAGCAAGCAGCTGCTGCTCGCCCTGCGTCGGGTCAAAGCGCACGCGCACCGTGTTCTGCTGCGCTCCCTGCTCGAAGAAAATGCCGTTCGGCGAGAGCTTTGCCTGCTCGAGCGCGCTTCTCACGCGCGGAACAATCGACTCTTCGATCTTGATGGTGGACTTGCCCGCACTCACCTGCACAGCGGGGGACTCGCCATAGAAATTCGGAAGCGTATAGAGCGCAGCCACGAAAAGCGTGAGCGCAATGAGCAGATACTTCCACAATGCGAAACGATTCATGATCGTCTTTTCCTCGGCTCTGCCCGCAGCAGAACCTTAGTCAGAGGGATTCCCCCATCCCGGTTCGGGAGGGGAACAAACGACAAAAGGGCGCTAACACGCATATTCTGCGAGGCGCCCGATTGGCAAAAACAACGGCTTAGACAGACTTGACGGTGCCGCGCGGCAACACGGTCTGGACAGCCTGACGCTGCATGGTGATCGTCACGGCCTTGTCTTCAACCTTGCTGATCTGGAGGACCATGTACTGGTCATCAAGGCTAGTGATGCGGCCGGCGATGCCGCCGACAGTGAGGACTTCATCGCCCTTTTGCAGCTCGCTCACCATCTTGACGTGCTCCTTTTGGCGCTTTTGCTGCGGACGAATCAAGAAGAGCCAGAACACGGCAAAGATCAGCACGATCGGAACGATCTGCATCAGGATGTCACCGCCAGCGCCGCCAGCGGCGGTCTGGGCCATTGCATCAGAAATGAAGAACACTTGGGTCCCCTTAAGTTCTTGATATTGAACACTCTACAGAGCCTTCTAGCCAAAGGAGAGACTTCAGCAGAAAGCGAAACTGCGTCATTATACGGGAGGGCTTTGCCGATAATCGGGCGGCAAAGACAAGAAAATCGCCACAGCCCACATTCCTGAACCATGGCGATTCTCCCAGCTGTCCGCCCAGGAGCCGACAAAGCGGCTCGGGCAGAATCCGCAGCGTTGAAATTAACGCTTGCTGAACTGCTTGGCGCGGCGGGCCTTGCGCAGACCAACCTTCTTACGCTCGACCTCACGGGAGTCGCGGGTCACGAGGCCGGCCTTGGACAGGGCAGCCTTCAGACCGGCATCGTAGTCGATCAGAGCGCGGGTGATGCCATGACGCACGGCGCCGGCCTGGCCGGACTCGCCGCCGCCCTGAACGTTCACCATGATGTCGAAGGTCTCGACATTCTCGGTGACCTGCAGGGGCTGCATCACGACCATGCGGCCGGTTTCACGCTTGAAGAAATCCGTCAGCTCGCGGCCATTGACGGTGATCTTGCCAGTGCCGCGCTTGAGGAAAACACGGGCCACGGAGCTCTTGCGGCGGCCGGTGCCATAGTTGTAGTTACCGATCATTTTCGTCCACCTTAAATGTCAAGAACCTTGGGCTGCTGAGCAGAGTGCGGATGCTCGGAACCAGCGTAGATCTTGAGCTTCTTGATCATGGCATAGCCGAGCGGTCCCTTCGGGAGCATGCCCTTGACAGCGATCTCAAGAGCGCGGCCGGGATGACGCTGCTGCATTTCCTTGAACGTGGTCTCATACACGCCGCCGGGATAGCCGGTGTGGCGGTAGTAGGTCTTCTTGCCCGCCTTTTCAGCAGACATGACGATCTTGTCCGCGTTGATCACGACGATGTAGTCGCCCGTATCGACATGAGGCGTGTATTCGGGCTTGTGCTTGCCGCGCAGACGACGAGCGATTTCAGTGGCAAGGCGGCCGAGCACCTTGTTGCTGCCGTCAACGACGTACCAGGAATGCCAAGATTCCTGCGGCTTAGCCGAGAAGGTCTTCATAAGAATTTCACCTAAAAATTTCTTGATCTTCGTGCAGGAACTCACACGGGGTGGCGCCCGATGCTTTACACGGCGGGAAAAACGCCGCATCTGTCCGCAGGAAAACCGGTATTCAAAAGTTTGAGCTCGGGCGATTGCTTCAGAACCTCTATCTAACATTAGAGGCGAATACTCAAGGCCCTGCTCAGGAATTCTGAAAGCTGATTCGCCAGCCAGCCTTTATGCAAGCCGAAAGTCCAGTGGAAAACGGGGGAACATCCGGAAAAAGCAGCCGGGCAAAAATCAGACGGGCGATGATACAGCAATTCCGTTGATTCGTCCATACTTTTTCTCGTCTGATCGAAAAATCGCCGCAGGGAACCCTGCCTGAAGGACTGCCTGCAAGTCAAAATCGGGCTCCGTTCGATCCTTCCAAATGGGCCCTCAATTCCGTCCCTTCGGCGCATGACTTTTCAAGCCTGCTTCCTGTGCTTTCCCAAAGTCGTGTAAGCACGCTGTCCGGCCAATAGCCGATTTGCGCCAAACGCATGCCCTTATTGGTTATTTGAGCGAAATTTCTAAGTGAAACACCTCACTCATATAACGCGCAAAGTCTTTTTTCAGATCGCTTTTGAGCTTCGATTTTTCTAGACGCAAAAATTTACTTTTCCTCTGTCACATTTTGCGCGGCAAACAGTGTATTGTTCGCTTCGCAGGAGGCTGAACTCGGCAGAGCAGCATTGGTCCGAACATCTTGCCAGCCTGCGTGCACGCTGGTTTTTATCCAACTTTCAAGGCGTGCATGATTCTCTGAGATCTCTCTTTCCTAATGTCAAGCAGGCGGCGGACCGCCAGCTGGAGGTTTCGGAGCTGGATAACAGGAGTTTTCAACATGGCAAGCGGTATCGTCAAGTGGTTTAACGACGCCAAAGGCTTCGGCTTTATCACGCCCGAGGAAGGCGGAGAGGATCTCTTCGCGCACTTCTCGGCTATTGAAATGGACGGATTCAAGACTCTGAAGGAAGGCCAGAGGGTCACGTTTGAAGTTGTGACTGGCCCCAAGGGCAAGCAGGCCGCCCACATCAAGCCCGTCAAATAAACCTCTTGGGATTCGAGGGCCGTGAGCGCCCTCCGCCTGGAACCCCGCAATGCATGATCCTTTTTGGTTTCTGCCTGCGGGGCTTTCTTTTCCCGCACCACTTCTCTACCGTGTACTCTCGCCGCATGTCCCATCTTCGATCCGTTCTGCTTTCGGCCGTCCTTCTCACAGCCGCTGCCGGTGCAACCGCAGAAACGCTTCCCGTGCGGGATCTTGTGATAGGAAGCGGCAGGCTCAGCGCTGAGGTAGCCCGGACCGATCGGCAGATGGCCCGGGGGCTCATGAAGCGCAGGACGCTTGCGGCCAATGCGGGCATGCTCTTTTCCTTCAAAACCCCGCGGCACGTGTCCATGTGGATGAAGGACACATGGATTCCGCTTGACGCTGCGTTTGTCGATGCGTGCGGAAGAGTCGTGCGCATAGTGCGCATGGAACCCCTTACGCTCGCGATGCATGACTCGGGCTCTTCGGTCATGAACGTCATTGAAGCCAATGCCGGATGGTTCAAAGCGCACAAAGCCTCAGCCGGAACACTGATTCCGGGACTCGTCACGCCGCTTTGCCGGCACGAATAGTTGTGTTGAGAAAAACGGCGGGCGCAGACACGCGCTCAAAAATCCGCTGACCGCACCCAGCCGTCCCCTTCAGTTGTCAGGCCTTGCAGCCCATGTTGCCGCCGCACGTGCAGGCCGTCGCCTCAAAGCGCTTTTCGGCAAAGCGCCAGTTGACAAGCTTCTCGAAGAATGCCGCGATGAACTTCGGTCTGGCATTGCGGTAGTCGATGTAGTAGGCATGCTCCCAGACATCCAGCGTGAGGAGCGGCTTCTTGCCCTCGGTGATCGGATTGCCTGCGTTGGCGGTGGACAGGATCTCAAGCGAGCCGTCCTTGTTCTTCACGAGCCAGGTCCAGCCGGAGCCGAAATGCGCAGCGGCGGCCTTCGCAAAGGCCTCCCTGAAGGCGGCATAGGAGCCCCACTTGGCATTGATCGCCTCGGCAAGCGCGCCCTGCGGCTCTCCGCCTCCGCCAGGAGTCAGGCACTTCCAGAAGAACGCATGGTTGAATGTCTGGGCGGCGTTGTTAAAGAGCCCGCCCTTTGCGTTGAGAATGATGTCCTTGAGCGAAGCCTCTTCAAAGCCGCTTCCCGCAAGGGCATTGTTGAGGTTCGTCACATACGTCTGGTGATGCTTTCCGTAGTGATACTCGAGCGTCTCGCGGCTCATTGCGGGCTCAAGCGCGTCCATTGCATAGGGCAGTTCGGGAAGGATGAATGCCATGACGGTTCTCCTCAGGAAATCCCGGAGGCGCTCAAGTCGGCACACTCCGGACGATTGGTTTCGGGGGTTCTAGCGCAATGATACGGGGCGAACTGGAGAAATTGCGCACCGGCCGACCTCACTTCGCACCGGCGCCGCTACTCTACAGCTCGTTTCTCTTTACCCAGTCGGCGATTCTCGCTTCGCTCGAGCGCACGCTTGCGCCCTGAATGGCCAGCCCCTCTCCGAGGGTGCAGCCCCGGCAATGACGGCGGACAAAATCGCGCGTTCCGCCAAGACCGCTTCCCTCATGCGTGGCAAGCGGATAGACCGTCTTTCCCGCAAAGTCGAGTCCCTCCACCGCAGAGAGCATCGCCATCGGGAAGGTCCCCCACCAGATTGGGCCGGCAACAACAATCTTCTCGTAGGCGGAAATGTCCTTGAGCCCGCTCTTTAGCTCGGGCTTCTCGCCGCTTTCCTGCTCAAGCGCCGCCTCATCTGTGCAGGCGCGGTACTTTGAGGGATATTCCTTGACGGTCTCCACACGAAAGACGTCCATGGGACTCACCTTGCAGGCATACTCCACCGCCACTTCCGTGTTGCCTCGGGCAAGGTTCTCGATGCGCCCCTGAACATAGTTCTCTCCGGCTCGGGAGAACAGAATCACGAGTGTCTTTGCCATTGTTTTCTCCATATGCTGTCTTGTGCTCAGCCGTTTCCCACGGCTGCTTTGTATGGAGAAAGTTTATTGTGGGAGCAAGGCGGCAACAATCTTGTTTTGCCTGGGCTTCTATAAGTTTCGCTTATGGAAGACGCGCATGAAGAGCTGACGCTTTCTACGTCTCCTCAAGCGGAATCCTCAAGCACTTGCGTGACGCGTCCCTTGAGGCTGCCCCGAGCAAGTCGCACGGTCATGGCGGCTCCGGGGGCATACCCGGCGGCCTCGCGCATCACGGCGCCCGTCTCATCCTGCGCGATGGCGTAGCCTCTGGCAAGCGTCCCCTCGACGCTCACGCCCTTGAGGCGCTTGCCAAGCGACTGAAGCTGCTGATCGCGCTCGCGCACGGACTGGATGGCTGAGCGGCTGAGCCGATTTTCGAGGCTGTCCAGTTTTTCCCGATGCCGTTCGGGCTGCGGCACGCGACTCTCAAGAGCTGCGTCAAGGCGCTCAAGCCGAAGACTGCGCGCACGAAGGAACTCCGCGGCGCTTCGCTCGAGGTCGCCCGTTCTGGTTTGAAGATCCGATCCGAGCACCTTCACATAATGCGCAAACTCGCGCGGCATGTTGCCGCACCGGGCAAGACGGGCCTCCAAAGAGGAAAGATGCCGGGAGAAAATCCAGTGCAGCCGATCGGCGGCATCAAGGCGCATCGCACTGCCGCCGAGCTGACTGTGCATCGCCCGAGTGAGCGCCTGCTCGCACTGCGCAATGAGATCGGGGGCCGCCGCCCAGTATTGCGTGACGAAACTAGCCGCAGCCGTGGGCGTTGCCGCCCGCACGTCGGCAACCAGGTCGGCAATCGTGAGGTCACTCTCGTGCCCGACGCCGGTGACGATCGGAATTGCGCTGGCCCTGATGGCCCGCGCAAGAGGCTCCAGATTGTATGTCCAAAGATCCCCGATGGAGCCGCCGCCCCGAACCACGAGCAGCACGTCCACCCGTTTTTCCCGATTCGCCCGCTCAATCGCCGCAATGAGTTCGGTGAGTGCCATGTCGCCCTGCACGCTTGCCGAATAGCGGGTGATCGGCATGAACGGAGCCGCAGAGCGGATCGTGCGCACCACGTCGTGAAGCGCCGCGGCCTCCGGGCTGGTGACGACGCCGATGCGCGAGGGATACCGTGGGACCGGCCTTTTGACCGCCTCGTCAAAAAGGCCCTCGGCCTGAAGCCGCGCCTTCAAGCGCAGGAACTCCGCATAAAGAGTTCCCTCTCCAGCTAGCTGCATCGACTCGACGATGAGATTCATCTGACCTCGCTGAGCAAAGACGCTCATCGAGCCTGAGATCTGAACGACGTCGCCTTGTTTGGGCGCGAATTGAAGTCTGGCGATGGCCTGTCTGAAAAGGACGCAGGAGATGCTCGCGTCCTCCCGCCGATCCTTTACAAGGACATAGAGGTGACCTGCCTGGGATCGGGAAAGCTGCGCGATTTCACCCTCGATGAGGACGCCAGAAAAGCGCGACTGAAAGGAGTTCTTGATCTCGCGCAGAAGCTGGGCAACCCCCATGGGTGCAGCCCTGCCCGCACGCGCAGACAAGCCGCCCGCATCCTTCCAGGGGATTTCCTCATCGAAATTCCATGGAGCCATGCGGCGGCCTCCTTACTCAAACGGAATCCGCCATTAAGAGAAGAGCCTGCGTCAGGCGCCTTCCCGGTCGGCGGACGAGAACGGAATCAACGGCGGCGGTTCTGCGTGTTCTGAGCCGGAGCCGGGGTCGGACGGCCTTCGATATGGCGGAACGTGATGCGTCCTTTGGTGAGGTCGTACGGAGAGAGCTCGAGGGACACCTTGTCGCCGGCGAGAATGCGGATGTGATGCTTGCGCATCTTGCCGTTGGTGTAAGCAATGAGTTCGTGTCCATTTTCCAGCTTGACACGGTAGCGGGCGTCAGGCAGCACTTCCAGAACCTGCCCGGCCATTTCAATCAGATCTTCTTTTGCCATAAATCCAAATCAGTCACCCGCAGCAGGAACATCTCAAGCGCCATGGCTCAGTCCCTGATTGCGGGGAAGTTCAAGGGAATGCGGCTAAAGGAATCTTGCCCTCTGGCCGCGAGTGCGCCATTTTAGATGTATCTCCTTGATATTGCGAATGACGGGCCGCAATTGCACCGTCATCCCGCCAGGGCTGTGCCTTTTCTTTGACAGGCGCAGCCGACATCGGCGCCAAAAGCGCTGTAGCATCTCTCTCAAACCGATCTGACGGGGACTTTCCTTGTCTTGTTGGGGTTAACCCCTAATTTTGACAAGCGAAAACTCTCCATCCGATTGATTAACCTTATTCGTTGCAGTTCGGAATTCCCGATGGCTTCATTTCGGCTTGAAGAGGGCTGCGACCTTTTGTCGGAGTTTTTTTGCATGAAACACGTTCTCATGGCCTATTACAGCCACGCCGGCCACACGGCCAAGATTGCCCGAATGATCGGCAAGGCGATTGAAAAGGCCGGACATCATTGCGATGTTGTTGAAATGATGGAAATCGTGCGCGAAGGCATTGACTGGAGTCCCTACGACACGGTCATCGTCGGAACCCCGATCGTGTACGGCACTTACAACAAGGTCGTCTGGGAATTCTGCTCGGAATTCAAGAACCGGCTCGAGGCCGTTCCGCACAGCTTCTTCAATGTCACGGTCGTCGCAAGAACTCCGGAGAAGGCAATACCGGAAGGCAACCGCTACCTGCAGAACTTCATTGCCAAATCCGCCTGGAAGCCCCGCGACCTGAAGTGCTTTGCCGGAAAGGTCGATTATCCGAACTGGAATCTGTTTGAAACACTGATGATCCAGCTCATCATGAAGATCACGGACGGCCCGACCGATCGGCGCACCGCCATCGACTTCACTGACTGGGACGAGGTGCAGCGCTACGCGATGCACTGTCTGGAGCTCGATCGCTGGCAGCAGCCTGCTGCAGTGAACTGATTTTTTCAACTGCCCCGCATTTTTTGCGCGGATCCGCTGGAACAAAGAGAAAAGGACCAACAACTATGGCGCAACCCTGGCTTGCCCACTACCCCGAGGGCGTTCCCGCCCAGATCAATCCGGATCTGTATGCATCCATTCCGGATCTGTTCGATCAGGTCGCAAAGAAGTGGGGATCACACACCGCCTTTGTCTGTCTTGACAGAAAGATGTCCTACGACGAGCTGATTGCCCTCTCGAAGGACTTTGCCGGCTATCTGCAGTCCCTGCCGGGACTTGAGCCGGGTGATCGCGTGGCCATCATGATGCCGAACCTGCAGCAGTACATGATCACGCTGCTCGGCATCCTGCGCGCCGGCATGATCGCCGTGAACGTCAATCCCCTATACACGGCCCATGAGCTCGCGCACCAGCTCGAGGACAGCGGCGCCAAGGCGATCGTCATCATTGAGAACTTCGCCAAGACTCTTGAGAGCGCCCTCGGCACGGTGAAGGTTCCGAACATCATCATCACCAAGGCGGGCGACATGCTGCCGCTTCACAAGCGCCTTGCCGCCGAATTCGTCCTCAAGTATGTCAAGAAGGTCGTCCCGCAGTACAGCCTGCCCGGGTTCGTCGGCTTCCGCGCGGCGCTCTCGGCCGGACGCAGCCACGGCTTTGCGCCTGTCGAGCTCAAGAACACCGACATAGCGCTTCTGCAGTACACGGGCGGCACCACGGGCGTTGCCAAGGGTGCAATGCTCACCCACAGGAACATTCTTGCCAACGTCGAGCAGACGGGCACATGGATTTCCGGCACGTTCGTCGAGGGGCAGGAAGTCACGATGACGGCCCTGCCGCTCTATCACGTGTTCTCCTTCACGGCGACGCTTTGCTTTGCCAAGTGGGCTTCAACGCAGGTGCTCGTTCCCAATCCCAGAGACATCGCAGGGCTTGCCGCTCTGATGGACAAGTGGAATTTCTCCGCCCTTCCGGCCGTGAACACGCTCTTTAACGCGATGCTCAACAACAAGCAGATCCAGCAGCACAACTTCTCGGCCCTCAAGATGGCCGTGGGCGGCGGCGCCCAGGTGCAAAAGGCCGTCTCCGAGCGCTGGACCAAGATGACCGGAAAGCCGATCCTGGAAGCCTATGGTCTGACCGAAGCGAGCCCCGGCGTCTGCGGCAACCTGCCCGGCGTGCCCTGGGACGGCTCGGTCGGCTATCCCCTGCCCTCGACCGAGGTGACGATCCGCGGCGACGAATTCGCCGATCTGGGCATCTGTGCAACCGAAGATCCCGAAGACATCGCCGCCCATACGGGCGAAATCTGCCTGCGCGGCCCGCAGGTCATGAAGGGCTACTGGCAAAAGCCCGAGGAAACGGCCAACGTGATCGTTGACGGCTGGCTGAGAACGGGCGACGTCGGCTACATGGACGCCACGGGCAAGGTCCGCATCACCGACCGCAAGAAGGATCTCATCATCGTGAACGGTCTGAACGTTTATCCCAATGAGATCGAAGACGTGATCGCCTCCATGCCCGGCGTGCTCGAGTGCGGCGTGGTCGGCGTGTCCAATCCGCGCGTGGGAGAGACCGTAAAGGCCGTGATCGTGAAGAAGGATCCGGCACTCACGCGCGACGATGTCGTCAAGTACTGCCGCAGCAAACTGACCGGCTACAAGGTGCCGCGCAACATCATCTTTGTGAAGGCGCTCCCGAAGACCGCCGTCGGCAAGATTCTGCGCCGCGAACTGAAGGCCATGCGCGACGACGCCTGATTGCGTTCAGGTTC
>DNLN01000167.1:18883-19198 GCA_003488465.1 Sutterella sp.
TTCCCTTCAGAGGAATCCGCGCTGGCGGATGCAGGACTTCGCCACGCAGCGGCGCCGCTATTCGGGAATCTCGTGAATCTTCCTGCTCAGCGCCTGATAGACGGGCTCTGTTGCAACGCGAACGCCGTTCCAGAAGTAGAAGCTCTCGGCAGCCTGCTCAACGAGCATGCCAAGGCCGTCCAGGACGAGCTTCACGCCCGAATCCCTGGCTAGCCGCATGAACGGCGTGTCAACGATCGAATAGAAGAGGTCGTAGGCAACGGACGCATCCTTGAAGGCGCTGTTGGGGATGGCCGGCGCCTCGTTTGAAAGCGA
>DNLN01000212.1 GCA_003488465.1 Sutterella sp.
CGCGCCGAAGGCCGCATTGCAAAGGGGCCGGTGAGCGCCGAGCGCATGGTCAAGCGCAACCCCGGCGAAGTGCGCGTGACCGAACTCATCGTGAGCGAGCTTGCGCGCGCCTTTGCCGTGATCCTGAAGCTAGACGGCCCGTCCGATCAGCTGATGAAGGCATTCTTCAAGTCCAACCCGATGCTGGGTGCAAGGGACCGCACGATCATTGCCGAGGCCATCTACTACGGCCTGCGGCACCTGGGCGGCATCGCCTGGCGCATGAAGCCCGTCAAGCCGGAGCGTGCGCCGCGCCTGGCGGCGCTTCTCACCCTTGCCCTGCAGCATGGGATCGGCTCGCTTGGCGAATCGAGCCTTGCGGGTGACAAGAAGCCGCTTGAGAACATGCTTGGCGTGGACATGGCAAAGGCTCCCGCGCATGTGCGCGCCGAGCTGCCCGAGTGGCTCTATGCGCTCGTGAGCGCCCAGTACGGCGAAGAGGCCGGGGCGCTTGTCGAGGCTTCGCTTCGCGGCGCGCCCCTGGACCTTCGCGTCAACACGCTCAAGGCGTCCCGCGAGGATGTCTTAAAGGAGCTCGCCGAGCATCGGGTCGGAGGTTCCGCCATGCGGTTTTCTCCCGACGGAATCCGCCTGGACGGCAAGCCCGGGCTCATTCGCTGGCCGATGTACCAGGAAGGGCGCATTGACGTGCAGGACGAGGGCAGCCAGCTGATCGCTAGGCTCCTTTCTGCCCGGCGAGGCGAAATGATCTGCGACTTCTGTGCCGGAGCGGGCGGCAAGACGCTTGCCGTGGGCGCGATCATGCGCTCAAGCGGGCGCCTCTACGCCTTTGACGTGAACGAAAAGCGTCTGGACTCGATGAAGCCCAGAATGAGAAGGGCCGGGCTCTCCAACGTGCATCCCATCGCGATTCGCGACGAGATGGACAATCGCGTGAAGCGCCTTCGGGGCAAGTTCGACCGGGTGCTGGTGGATGCTCCGTGCACGGGCACGGGAACCTTGAGGCGCAATCCCGACCTCAAGTGGAGGCTCACGGAGCAGGAGCTCGAGCGCATCAATGCCGTGCAGAAATCCGTGCTCGAGCAGGCCTCAAAGCTGCTCAAGGACGGCGGCCGGATCGTCTATGCGACCTGCTCGGTGCTGCGCCGCGAGAACCAGGATGTCGTGAACGCGTTCCTTGCCGAGCATCCTGAATTCGAGCTGCTGAACGCCACTGAGGTGCTCGCGCGCCAGGGCGTTGAACTGCCGCAGTTCCAGAAGGAGCGCTTTGGGGACTTCTTCGTGATGCTGCCGCACCTGCATGACACGGACGGCTTTTTCGGGGCCGTGCTCGTGAAGGGGAAGACTAAGGAGAGGGCGGTCAAGGCAGCGGCGGAAGACGCCGGAGAAAAGAGCGAATAGCCGCTTTCCTGCATGCTGAAAGCGCCGGGGCCGGGGGGTGTTTCCTTGGCCCCGGTTTTTCCTGTCAGCTGAAAAAACCGCTTTGCATGGCGGCGATTTCCGAGAGGTCGGCGCCAGCCGAGGCGGCTTTTTCGCGCCATTCGTGGACGGCTCGGGCGACATCCAGGGCGATGGAGCGGACCGAGCCGCGCGGGATGTTGAAGTAGGGGCTCAGGCGCTCCAGCTTTTCTATTGAACTCGCGGCATCGTTCCCCGCGAGGGGGACTGCGAGCTGCGGAGCCCCCGTCAGGGACGGCATGACGCACGGGGCCGTCATGGGCGCGAGGCGCCAGCCGCCCTCCTGGCGGATGAACCAGATCCTCTCGAGCGTGAGCTTTGGCAGATTGACATAGGTGGCAAAGACAAGCCTGCGAAAGAGTTCCGAGAGGTCTTCTGCGGGGCGGGAGCCTTCGCGGTTGAGAATGTCCGCCACGTCTAGCCAGCTCGGGACGGGCGTCGTGAGCGCCTTGTAGGCCGAGGGCCTTGTGCAGAGCGTTGCCGCGGAAAGAGCCGCAAGCGGCTCGCCCTGCGCCGTCCTGTCAAAGCGCCTTTCCAGAAAGGCGCCAAAACGCGCGCAAAGCTCATAGGAATAGTCCGGAACCTGGATGCCGCAACCGCGTGCAAGCGAGGCCGTTACGGCGGTCCAAAGGGGGGTTGAATAGAGGTCATCCGGAGACTTGCAGCGCACCACCCAGTCCGCGGGTTCACTTTTTTTGGTCAGCGTCATGAGCCCCTTGATGCTCGAGCCGCCGAGGTCGCTTGTGCACTCAAGCAGCAGGGCGATGTCTTCATCCACATATCTGGGCAGGGACCCCGGGAAGGATTCCATCAGGCGAACGAGCCTCGCCAGCGATTTTTTTTCGAGGCTCGCGGTCGTTTTTTTGCGAATTGCTGATTTGCTATTTTGGTAGGAATAGGCAGAAAAGCGATCGCCCGGGTGACCGGCATGGAGCCATAGCAGTTCTGGTCTTGTCGAAATTTCTCCCAGCTTGAGTCCGAAAAAATTAGCGCGGTCGATGAGGGTGGGGAGCCAGGCGCCTGGGGCCGAGTCGCACATGAAGCCGAACGAGGTTGTCCGAGAGAGCAGGCGCCTTGCCGCCGGAATGCGAAACGGGATCACTTTATGCACACCGTAATCGATCGGCAGATCGGCTCCCAGCGCATATCCGATTTTCATCCAGTCGGAATCGTACTCGAACGAGGCGGGCGAATTTTTTGATTCTGTATACGCAAAACAACCGACTTTAAATTTTCTCGATTGATTCAGTATTTCGATATCAAAAATGTATGACATAATCAAAACAATCGTTATAACTTTGGAGTCTTGAGACGGACGCGCTTGGGCAGGACAGCAGGGTCAAGAGCCTGAGCCAGAGGGTCGGATGCACCGATCTCGGCAAATGGGGTTCCGAGGCCTAGAGCCTGCAGCACGGCAGCCACGGTTCCGATGGCAACACCGGTGTCGCCGCGTTCAATTTTAGCCAAAGTGGAGAGGCCAACGCCAGAGCGTTCAGCCAGGACGGCCTGGGGGAGGCGGCGCTTAAGTCGCGCCATCTTGATGTTGTGGCCAAGGGCGGCGAGGGACTCTTCGACAGCAATTGATGGTCTCATATCCGTATTATTTGAGTGAAAACACGCTCTAACAGTTAGAATTATGCAAATTATCTCACGAGAGATCCGATTTTGCAAGAGACGGAAAAATTTCCCATCGGCGACGTAAAAACAAGGTGTTATAGCCATGAAAAAATGAACTTAACACGTAGTATAATACGTGTAATATGCGAATACAAGTAGAATACTACTGATTAGAATATCTAAAGAGATATCAAAAATTTTACTGGATCACAATTAGGAATATTAAAAACGCTATCATGACTGATGACCTGAATTTTTGAACGGTTGTTCAGCTAATTTCGGAAATAGCGGAAAGCGAATATGAAAATTTATCGATTATTCATATTTTCCAAGAAACAGGCTCAAAACTCTACTTCATAATGGTGTTGAATCGTGTGATTTTTCTTCTTTGAAATCATGTGAGTGAATGGCGGTTCACTTTCTCTTGATTCCTTCTTCCTGTATATTTATAACTATCAACCAAAATTTGAATTCATCTCCTAAGTACTGAGTACAGGATTTTTATTCGATATAGTAATACGCAATCAAAGTCTTTGGAATTGCGTTTTTGCCGCTCAAATCTGAATTCGGCGGGAATCTGCTGGTTTGAGCCGTTTTGAGCGTGTTTTTTGTGCTGTTTTTCGTTGAATAAAAATATCAAAAACAATAAAAGACAAATGAAAACATATGTAACATTGGGACGCTTGCTGCGAAAGAAATTTCCCGTTTTTAGGCCCTTTTCGGCTCTAAAAGCACATTCTCGATATGAGAAGTCCCCAGCCCCTTCCGGGCAGCTGGAAAATCACGTATTTGACATGAAATTTTCTCTGTTTTATGCGCTCATGAAGGCCGTGAAATGCCCGGATTTACGGGAATCCGGAGGGCCTTTTCAGCTCCCTTCAAGAGCCTTTTCCGAGCAAAATATTTATTGCGTCTAGGCTATTTTCGCGTGCGCTGAATGAATGTTCAGCTATTTTTGCTAAATCTCGCCGCGGCTATTTTTTCACGAAATTTTTTTCAAAAATTTTTTCCGGCTGCCGCGGACTTCAATTTTTTGGTTTTCGCTTCTGAGAGGATTAGGCAACCAAACCTGATCCCGATTTTTTCTTGTATAGCGACATGGGCATCCCCGTCCTCAGCCAAATAATTCTTCCGGCACGAAAAAAAGGGCGCCGATTTCTCGACGCCCCTTTTTTTCGGCCTGACGCAATGAGGCCGGTCAGTAGATCTTTTTCGCTATCAGGTCGCGCAGCAGATCCGAAGCCTTCGTGTCATGCGTGATGCAGTAGGTCATCAGGTCCCTGTGCATCGTTGCGGTGAGATCAAGCGACAGGCGCTTCATCTTCTCTTCGGTGAGGATGGTTTCGCCGGCGGCCTTCTTCTTGTCGCCGGCCACCCATGCATCCAGCCTCTGCGTGCTGATCTTGGAGGAGGGGCGGGATGCCCCGAAGCCAACCTTCTTGCTGGACATCACTTCTCCTTCTTGGCGGTCTTGGTCTTGCTGCTTTTTCTCGTCTGCAGCAGGGGAATGATTTCGTCGACCAGAGCGCGCATCTCGACTGCGGCCTGGCTCTTGGGATCGCTTTCGCTCACCGAGAGACCGCCCGCGGCGGACTCGGCGTAGACAACGCGCTGCACGAGAGAGGAATTCAGAACGGGCATTTCGAACTCGGCGAGCGCGTCCGTGACGTCGCGGCCGATCGCCGTGTTCTGGATGCGGCGGTTGATGACGAATGCCGCCTTGAGGTTGGATTTGTAGATCTGGGCCTCCTTGACGAGCTTCACCACGTCGGCGGCCGCCCAGACATCAAACGGAGAGGGCTGAACCGGAATCAGAACGAGGTTGCTCGACATGATGGCCGTGCGGCACAGATCCTTCACCGAAGGTGCGCCGTCGATCACGACATAGTCGCGGCCCTTGCCGATGTCGCTGATCGTCTTGTGAAGATTGGCCTTGGAGTAGCCGACAACC
>DNLN01000107.1 GCA_003488465.1 Sutterella sp.
GAATATATTTAGTCAGAATTGGATATGCTTTTCAGTACGGAAGGCACAGTGCCAGGATTCGGCAAGGATGAACCTAAACGGTCAGCGGCACGCCGAGGGCGCGGGAGACACGCAGAACAGTGTCAAAGCGCGGCTTGGCTCCCTTGGCAAAAGCCTTGTACAAACTCTCCCGGCTCATTCCCGTGTCACTCTCAATGTGCGCCATGCCACGGGCGCGTGCAACATCGTTGAACGCTTGAAGAATCTCGTCCGTGTCGCCATCAATCATGACCTGCCTTATGTATTCACGAATCGTCTCCTCGCTATCGAGGTATCGAGCAGGATCAAAAGCAATCGTTTCAATGGTCATGAAGCAATCTCCTGCGCCAGCCTGGTGGCCAGTTCTATGTCGCTTTCCTGTGTGCGCTTGTTCCCACCGCAAAGAAGAAACACGACTTTCAGCCCTCATATTGTGTGGTACGCGGTAACCCGCACCGACATCTATGCGCATTTCAGAAACTCCGCCGCCGACAGGATGGTGATCGCCAAAATTGCCCGTCTCCGCACGCCGCGTCCGTCTGACAATCACGGCCTTGGCAAGCGGATCGCGGACAGTATGAAGCCACCTGTCGAAGTAAAGAGTCGCTCTGATTGTGTAGTTCATGGAGGAACTGTAGCCAGTTGGCTACAAAATACAACTATCGCCCTGCCTTTTCCGCGAGCAATCGCTGAACACCGAAGAGGCAGGATTTTGGGTATCCATGCCGAATTGGCCTGAAGGCACAATCTGATGCTCGAGGACGAGTTTCCTGTCGGTCTTCCTCGCGATTTCAGCGTCGTTCCTTGGCAATCCTGGCCTCCTTGTTTTGCGTTTCCGCAAAATTTTTTCCTGTTTTTGAAAAGCGCAATTCGGGCATTTTCATTGATAATGCTCAAAGTGTATTTCTCCTTCAGCCGGTTCCCTGTCTGACCGGCCTTGCCGCCCTGGTGACGTTTACGTGATCAGGGCTCTTTTCTTCCGCCTCTCGGAAAACCCCGTACGCAACCCCAAAAATCCCTGAAAAAACAATCTCCGGGAAATCTCGCCGCGACTTGGCTTGGCGCAAATTGCTTAAGTAGTGCTTCAGGATACAGTTCCCCCCGTGCAAACAACCCACCCCATTGGAGGATCATCATGCAAGTTTCCAAGCGCAACTTCTTAAAGGGCGCAGCCGCTGCTGCCGCCGCCGTTGCCGTTCCCGCAGCCCAGGCCAAGAAAAGAGCCGATCTGCCCAAGAAGTGGAACATCACCACTGACGTCGTGATCGTCGGTTACGGCGGCGCCGGTGCAAGCGCCGCAATCACCGCTGCCGATGCCGGCGCCAAGGTCATGATTTTTGAAAAGTGCGCCACGGGCGGCGGCAACACCGCCGTGTCCTCCGGCGGCATGTTCATTCCGAACAACGAGGAGCGCGCCTTCGTGTACCTCAAGAAGACCTACACGTTCGCCAACAGCGAGATCGACGAGGTCCAGCTGCGCGCTTTCGTGAAGGAAGCCATGAAGTCCAAGGAGTTCCTGCTCTCGCTCAAGCCCGACCAGAAGGTCTACATCTACGGCCACGCCGGCTTCCAGAACATCCCCGAGTCCGACGCCGTCGACAAGTGGCGCTTCCGCTCGACTCCCGGCACCAAGATCCGCGGCGGAGACATGCTCTTTAACAACTACCGCTATGCCGTGGAAGAAGTCCGCAAGATCCCCGTCAAGTACAACGCCCGCGCTCTCGAGCTGATCCGCGAAAACGACGAAGTGCTCGGCGTATGGTTCGACATCAACGGCAAGAAGGTCGCCGTCAAGGCTCGCCGCGGCGTCGTGCTTGCTACCGGCGGCTACGAGTGGGATGACGTGCTGCTGCAGAACCACACGATGGGCACGATGTTCCATCGCCTCGGCCACCCCGGCAACACGGGCGACGGCGTGCGCATGGCCGTTGCGGCCGGCGCAGACTGCTGGCACATGAATGCCCTGTCCTGCCCGCTCGGCCTTGAGGTTCCTGGCCTGAAGACCGCTCTGCAGATCAACATGCTCTCTGCCAGCTACTTCTATGTCGATCAGGACGGCAAGCGCTTTGTCAACGAAAAGATGGACAACCACACCTGCATCTACGGCGTGAACCTGCTCGATGCCATCAAGCACCGCTATCCGCGCATTCCGTGCTACGTTGTCTTCGACGAGAAGGCCCGCCTGCGCGGTCCGATCATCGGCGGCGCCACCAGCGGCTACGCACTGAACCGCGAAGGCTACAAGTGGAGCAAGGACAACAGCGCCGAGATCGAAAAGGGCGTGATCGTCAAGGCCAACACCATTGAGGAGCTTGCCAAGAAGATCAACGTGCCCGCCGAGAACCTCGTCAACACCTTCAAGACCTGGAATGCCAACATCAAGGCCGGCGCCGACAAGGAATTCGGCCGTCCGCTCGAAAAGAAGGGCAAGGTCGCATTCGAAGGCCGCGAGGCTCCGCTCATCTCCGCTCCGTTCGACGAGCAGGGACCGTACTACGCAGCCAAGCTCTACCCTGCGATCCTGAACACTCAGGGCGGTCCGCGCCGCAATGAGAAGGGGCAGGTGCTCAATCCCTTCAAGAAGCCGATTCCGCGCCTTTACAGCGCCGGCGAGCTGGGTTCGATGTGGGGCCATATCTATCAGGGTGCCTGCAACAACTCCGAATCTTGCGTGTTCGGCCGCATTGCAGGCCGCACGGTTGCTGCCGAGAAGCCCTGGTCCTAACGGACTGACCAGCTGAACGCCCTGCGGCATGCGGGAGTCCCCTCCAGCCCGCATGTCCGCAGCGGCGGCCTCTTCCAGGAGAAACTCATGTCATTTACTGCCCAAAACCTGATTCTGGGACTTGCCGCAATGGCTTTTTCCCTGACGGCCGCCGCTGCCGACGGCAAGATGCTCGCCGACCGACACGCCGACCGCGGCGTCAAGTGCGAATCCTGTCACACGCAGATGCCCCCGAAGGCCCCGGCAAATGAAGCCTGTGCCACCTGCCACGGCGGATACGCCCAGCTTGCCAAGCGCACCGCCAAAAAGGACATCAATCCACACGATTCGCACGTCGAGGATCCGTCCTGCAGCCAGTGCCACAGCGGACACAAGAAACCGCGACTGCTCTGTGACCAGTGCCACGAATTCACGGACATCAAAGTCCCGTAGAGCGTTCGCTAAAATTGCCCGCAAGCCTGCGGGCGTTTTTGTCTGCATCCGGAATGTCACGCGTCCTGTCCCTATTTCTCGCTGCTGTCGCCACAGCGCTCGGGCTGCTCCTAGCGACAGGTACTGAGCCGGCAAATTCTGCCGAAGAGAGCATCCCGTCGCCCCGCTCTGAGCAGCTCACCGCTTCCGGCCGACCGCTGCTGCGGATCGGCTACATCGAGCAGAGTTTTTCGCCCTCGGAGCGAGCAGGCTTTCAGGATACGTTCGCCTATCTGCGAAAGCAGCTCCCGCAGTACGAAGTCTCCATCGATCCGTACCTCGTGAAGGATCTCGAACGCGCCATCCGGGAAAACAAAATGGAGTTCTTCCTCGGCGCGTCAGGTTTTTACCGCCGCATCTACAGCCGGGGATTGCGCGATATCGCAACCATGACGACCCGTGTCGCCCCCAATCCGAATCAGGCGATCGCCACGGTCTTTCTGGTTCCCAATGAAAGTGAGATCCGGAGCGTTGCCGACATGAAGGGCAAGAGGGCTGCCGTCAACTGGCTGAACGGCTGGTCGGGCGTATTCGTGCCGCTTAAGGAGCTCCAGGATCAAGGGTACGACCCCGACAGGTTCTTCGGAGCTCTTGTGCCTGCAGGCTCCCCCATGAAAAAACTCCTTCTTGCCGTGCAGGCCGGAGCCGCTGACATTGCGATGGCAAGGTCCTGCACGCTTGAAGAGTTGCGGCTCACCGAGCCTGAACTTGCTGCCAAATTCCGCCCTGTCGGCTTGAAACCCGAAGCGCTTCCAGAGTTCCATTGTCTGCGCTCGACTGACGTCTATCCCAACTGGACATTCGTGTCGACCTCGCTCGCCCCCTGGCAGATGAGCCGTGACGTTGCCGCCGCCCTGCTCCAAATGCCAAAGACCGCCAACGGAACCGGCTGGGCCGTCGTCTCGGACTTCTCCCAGGTGGACAACCTCTACAAGTCGCTGCGTCGCGGCCCATACGAATACCTGCGGATCCGTTCCGTCTCGGACTTTGTGCGGCGCTATTCGCTCTTCCTGTTCCTTGGCCTTTTCGCCGTTGTCGGACTGATCCTGCACAGCTGGTACGTGCGCTATCTCGTCAACGTAAGAACCCGCGAACTGCAGCTTGCGGTGCAAAAGGAACGGGAGGCCGAAGCCGCGCAGAAGCAGGCTCTTGAGCAAATCCAATCCCTTGAGCGCATCAGCACGATCGGCGCTGTCTCCAGCATGATCACCCACGAACTGAACGGCCCGATCTCCGTGATCAGCAACAGCTGCAACGCCTTGCAAAGGCAGTTCGAAAGAGCTCCGGTCAGCCCCACTCTTGAGCAAACGATCGATCTCATCGCGCGGCAATGCGACAAGGCGAGCGGCATCGTCAATCATGTGCGCAACTATGTCAAGCATCGGGAAGCCCAGTTGGAGACGATTGATCTGGCCTCTGACGTCACACGCATCTTCAACTCCTGGCTCTTGAAGACCCCTGCTGGCGTCCTTGAGCTGGACATTCGGACTCGCGCACTGTCGGTCTTCTGGAACAGGCTGGAACTCGAGCTCTGCCTGCGCAATGTGATCAAAAACGCACTGGAAGCCAATGCCGGCAACCAACGAGCAAAAATCCGCGTCGTTCTGTCGCAGGAGGATGCCGGAACCAAGGCCGTCATCTCGGTTTTCGACAACGCTCCCACCGATGAAGGCTCCCTGGCCGCGCACAGCCGTCCCCTCAACACTTCCAAAGAGACTGGCACAGGTCTTGGGCTGCTTATCGTCAGAACCCTCTGTGAGAAGGCGGCCGGCAATTTCCTGATCCGCAGATCCGGAGAATTCACCGAAGCGCGCATCACCCTGCCCGTCGCAAAGGAGCAAGAACATGCCTGAGCACTTCTCCGTGAAACCCCTCATCCGGCTCGTGGACGACGAGCCCGACCAGCTGATGAGCCTGAGCCTTCTGCTCGAAGGCGAAGGCTGGCAGACCGCCTCCTACCAAAGTGCAGCCGCCTTCTTCGCCGGCGACACGCCCTCCCGCCCGGGATGCCTCATTCTTGACGTTCGCATGCCCGATGTCACGGGGCTGCAGATGCAGGCTGAAATGAACCGGCGCGAATATCCGCTGCCGATCATCTTTCTCACCGGGCACGGCGATGTCGACATGGCCGTCCAGACGATGAAGGACGGCGCCAAGGACTTTCTGCAAAAACCCGTCAACCCGGAGCGGCTTCTCACGGCAGTTGCCAAGATCGTTCAGGACGACCTTGACCAGCGGGCGATGCCGATCGATGAAGCCGAGTGGAAAAAGCGCTTTGAGCGTCTATCCTCACGCGAGCAGGATGTGATCCGCGGCGCCATCAAGGGACTGCTCAACAAGCAGATCGCCCTCAAGATGCAGATCAGCGAGCGCACCGTCCAGGCTCACCGCAACACGGCCTACCGCAAGCTCGAGGTGCATAACGTCGCGGATCTTGCACCCCTTACGGTGCTCTTCTCCCGAAAAGTTCTAGTTTGATGCAGCTGCCTGCTCCACCCGGTAGAGTTTGTCGCGCTCACGCACCTTGACCGGAACGGGCAGGGTGATCAGGTCGCCCTTGACTGCGCTCTGAGCGTCTCGGCCGTCGTCCGTAACAATCCTCTCGGCAGTGCAATACACGGCCCCCGTCGTCGGCCCCGTCACAAGGAGCTTGTCGCCAAGCGCAAGGCCGCCGGCCTTGAGGGCGAACTGACCCACGCCGGCTTTTGCAAAGTAGTTGGCGCATTCGCCGACATAAACCTTACGTTCTGTGGCCTTTGAGCCGTACGCGCCGCACAGTTCCGCCACCTCGGCACCAAGGTAGTAGCCATCCCAGAAGCCGCGGTTGAACACCGTGGCAAGCCGCTCGTCCCAGCGGGTGCGGCACTCCTGCGACCACTCACCGGCCGCGATGACCCCGAGCGCCTCGTCATAGCATTCGACAACCGTGCGGACATATTCGGGCCCTCTTGCCCTGCCTTCGATCTTGAACACCCGCACGCCACTTTCAACCATCCTGTCAAGAAACCCAATGGTCTTGAGGTCCTTGGGGCTCATGAAGTAACCGTTCTCAAGCGCGATCTCAATATTCCGGTCGACGTCCTTGAACACGTACTCCCGGCGGCATGTCTGCAGACACTCTCCTCGATTGGCGCTGCGGCCCCGCGTCGCCAGGCTCATGTAGCACTTGCCGCTCACCGCCATGCAAAGGGCTCCGTGACAGAACATCTCGATGCGCATCGGTCTGCCCGATACTCCGCGGATATCCTCACGACTGATGCCGCGGCAGATCTCCCGCACCTGATCGAGATTGAGCTCGCGCGCGAGAACGGCCACGTCGGCGTACGGAGCGTAAAAGCGAAGCGCCTCAAGGTTCGAGATATTGAGCTGGGTTGAAAGGTGCACCGGAACGGACCGCTCTCTTGCGTATACCAGAACATCCGGATCGCACGCGATGACGGCGTCGATTCCTTTTTCGGCAGCCAGATCGAGCGTCTTTCTGAGCAGCGTTCTATCCTCGTCAAACATCACGCTGTTGAGCGTGAGATAAGCCTTGACTCCCGCATCGTGACAACGCCGGCAGACCTGACCGATGTCCTCGGGCGTAAAGCGGCCGCCGGAGTGAGAGCGCATGTTGAGCACGCCCGCACCGAAATACACGGAATCGGCCCCTGCGGCGCAGGCCGCCGAGAGTGCCTCCCAGGAGCCCGCCGGGGCCATCAGTTCCAGTTCCTTGCGCTGCATGGCGCTTTCCACCTTGGAGAAATCGAGTCCGCCCGAGTTTAGCGCACTCGCTTGCCGCGACTGCTGAGCGGCTTGCCTGCGCCAGTTTTTCGTCTGCTATGATGCCCGAACCTGTCCAAGTTCATCATTTCCCCACCGCATCATCTGCAAGCGCCGACATATGTTCAAGATTTCTCTTTCCTACAGTTTTTCCGAACAACGCAGCCACGCCCTGCTTTCAAGCGAACTCATCGATACGCTCTCGGCCATCGAATCGCAGGGATCAATCGCAGCGGCCGCCAAGTTCCTTGGCATCAGCTACAGGCATCTCTGGGGGCGCATCAAGCGGTGGGAGGAGACGCTCGGGCACCCGCTGGTGCATGGTTCACGCGGCCGGGATACGCGCCTGACGGATCTGGCGCAGAAGATGCTTTGGGCCGAGCGGCAGGTCATCGCCCGCAATGAAATGGAACTTGTGAAAGTGCGAACCGATCTGGAGCGGGTCTTTGCCCTCGCGATGGCCTCCGACGCACAGATCGTCACGCTTTCCGGATGTCCGGACGAATCGCTGATCACGCTCAGGGATACGCTTGCCGCACAAAACGTCATTCTTGACATCAATTTCAACAGCAGTCGCAAGGGACTCGAGGACCTCGCTGCTGAACGGTCCCTGATCGCCGGCTTCAATGCCCCGATGTGGGCTACGGCGCAAAGCAATGCCGGAGCAACCTTCTCGAAGTTTTTCGCGTCCTCTGAAGTCTCTCTCTTTCGGTACTGCGCGCGCACCCAGGGGCTGGCCGTTGCAAAGGGCAATCCGCTCGGGCTGTGCTCGCTCATCGACGTCGTGCGAAAAGACGCCCGGTTCATCAATCGGAAGCGGGGCACGGGCACGCGCGTGCTCCTTGAAGACCTGCTGACCCATTCGGGCCTCTCCGCCCGGCAGCTGCGCGGTTATGACCACGAGGAAGCCAGTCACCTTGCCGTTGCGCAGGCCGTCGCCCAAGGCAGCGCCGATGCTGGGCTGTGCATTGAATCGGCGGCGAAAAAGGCCGGCATCGACTTCATCCCCTTCATTGTGGAAAATTACTACCTCGCGGTTCTCAGAAAGAACCTCTCCCACCCGGGCCTGCCGCAGCTCCTCGAAACGCTCAGGAGCGAGACCTGGCGCGAGCAGATCCGAACCCTGCCGGGGTATGTCGCGGACAATGCCGGTCAGCCGGTCTCCCACACGGAAGTCGCCTGGCTCGACGCCAAGTAGCCGGCTCATCCCGCACAGCGAAGAAATCCCGGAGAGAGCAGCGTCTCATCCGGGATCTGTTCCAGCCTAAACAGGCTTCAGGGCATTATTGCGGACTGAAGGCGAGCGGCGGCGGAGTGGTCATGCGGATGCGGGAGCGGTCAATGTCCTTGAGCGTTGCGGCGCCCGTCAGAACCATGGCCGTACGCAGTTCACGGCGGATCGTGTTGGCCATCAGCTCAACGCCGTCAGCCAGAGCGCCATGAGCGCCACGCACGAAGTGACGGCCGACCAGGCAGGCGTCAGCGCCGAGAGCCAGATACTTCTCGACATCGGTACCGCGCTTGACGCAGCCGTCAACCAGAATCATGACTCTTCCGCCAATGACATCGGCGATCTCAGGCAGAACTTCGGCCGTCCCCGGAGCGTCGGCAAGCGTTCTGCCACCGTGGTTGGAAACCACGATGCCGGCCGCGCCGGCGTTCACGCAGGCTCTAGCCTCATCAACAGTCATGATGCCCTTGAAGATCAGAGGCAGCGGGCTGGCGGCGACAAGTTCCTTCAACTGAGCGGGCGTCTTGGGCTCGACGGTCTGTCCCTTGGTCGCGTTGGCGGCACGGCCGGCGGAGTCAAGGTCGATCGTGAACGCAACGATGCCGGCGTTTGCGGCAATCTTCATGCGCTGAATGATGTCCTTCTGCAGACGGGGCTTGAGACCGCAGATGGCCTTGAAGCCAAGGCTCTTGAGTTTCTGAACGCGTTCTTCAAACACCGGCAGAGGATCGCCGATGCCGTCGGCGATGGCGCCAAGCGTGCCGGCCGCAGTGCAACCGCCGCAGATGGCCTGCACGAACTCGGCTTCGGTTAGGTGTCCGCCCATGTTGTAAGTCGTGCCGCCCGTCGGGGCTGCCATCACGGGCATAGAGAGTTTCTGGCCGAAGAAATCGAAAGTCGTGTCAGGTTTGGAGACGTCATGCACCACGCGACCGTTCAGGCGAATCGCAGCAAGCGCGTCGTAATTGGCCTGGAAGGAGCGGTTTGCTCCGGTCCCGCCGAGTCCGGGCCACTGGCCAAGGCAGGGGCCGCGGCCGTTGCACTCCGGACACACGAAGCAGCGCGGCATCATGAGGTCGCGAGCACGGTTCAGAACGTCCTTCATCTTGAGGTTCTTGCCCGAGAGAGGACGAACCTTGGGTTTATCCCCTGCGGCATTGACTGCAGGAATTGCAGCGACAGAAGCTGCGGAGATGGCGCCTTGCAGCAGATGACGGCGAGAGAAATTAACCGGTTTGACTTCCATAATTTTCTCCTTGTGGCTAGGGAACCTCCCGGGCCTGCCGCATTCTTGAGGGGTCACTGCAGGCAGGAGGCATAAACGGTTGATCATGGACCGCAAATGTCACGATACAAAAAAATTCCGAGCCTAAATATGTTTTGTTTTTCCTATTTGACCGGGATCAAATACAAACCTTTCCATCACATTTAATCCACATTAAATATGAGATAAAAGTTCTCAATGATCACACCGATACCCTTGTAGAATTACTTGGGCCATTTGGCTTGACACCCCTTTCCCGCTCAAGGATCTGCTCATGCTTTTTACTGAAAAACTTTCAGCGCGCTCCCGCCTTGTCGATTCCATGCTCTGCGTGGGGCTTGATCCGGATGTTTCCCGGCTGCCCGAGTGCGTGAAGAGCGCTCCCGACCCGATTTTTGCGTTCTGCGAGCAGATCGTGCGCTCGACCGCCCCCTATGTCTGCGCCTTCAAGCCTCAGATCGCCTACTTTGCAGCCAATCGGGCCGAGTCAGCTCTTGAGCGGATCATCGCCTTTATCAAGCAAGACTATCCCGACATCCCGGTCATTCTCGACGCCAAGCGTGGCGACATCGGCTCGACCGCAAAGCAGTACGCCAAAGAAGCTTTTGTCCGTTACGGGGCTGATGCCGTCACTCTGTCCCCGTACATGGGGTTCGACACAATCGAGCCCTATTTTGAATATCCCGACCGGGGCGTCATCGTTCTGTGCCGCACGTCCAATCCGGGCGGCAGGGACATCGAGGAACTGCTCGCGGGCGGCGAGATGGTTTACGAGCGCATTGCCCGCCTTGCAGGAAGTTCCTGGAACAGGACCGGTCAGATGTGTCTTGTGGTCGGCGCGACCCAGCCAAAGGAGATCGCGGCAGTGCGCAGACTCGCTCCCGGCGTTCCGCTGCTCGTTCCCGGCATCGGTGCGCAGGGCGGCGACGTGAACGCCGCAGTGGCTGCCGGTCTGGATGCCGAGGGCTGGGGCATGATCATCAATTCAAGCCGCGCGGTCATCTACGCAGGCAAGGACGAGCACTTCGGACAGGCGGCAGCCGAAGCCGCCCGTGCAACGCGCGATGCCATTCGCGCAGCCAAGAAGCTCTGCCGAAGCTAACTCAGCATCTTGATTAGGCCCTTCAGGGCGAACGCCACTGCCTGTTCGCGAACCGCCCTGCGGTCGCCGCTGAAGTGCTCGGTCACCGCTCTGACCGGCTCCCCCTTGCGCGCAAAACCAAAGCAGACCGTGCCGACGGGCTTGCCGGGTTCGGCGCCCGTGGGGCCTGCTATGCCGGTGACCGACACGGAAACATTGGCTTCAGACCTCTGCAAGGCGCCGCTCGCCATCGCTCCGGCCGTAGGCTCGCTCACCACACCGCAAGCGGCGATCAACGCCGAATCCACGCCAAGCATCTCGCTCTTGGCCTGAGCCGTATAAACCACAAAGCCCCGGTCGAACCAGGCGCTCGAGCCAGGCACTCGGGTGATCGCCCAGGAAATGCCGCCCGCGGTACAGCTCTCGGCGCTTGCAATGACCGCCCCGCGCTCGAGCGCCTTGCGGCCGAGTTCCTCGGCAAGCGCTTCGATCTTGATCTCGATGCTCATCTCGCTCATCGGCAAGCCCCGCGTGAATCAAAAAAGGCCAAGGAAGAACGGACCGGCCAGCCGGTTGACGGCCATGTCGGCCGCAATCACTGCGCAAATTGCCCAAAGCGCGGCAAACAAGTCATCGAGCATCACCCCGACGCCGTTTTTCATCTTCGCGTCGATCGTGCTCGCTGGCGGCAGCTTGACGATGTCAAAGACCCGGAACGACAGAAAGGCTGCAAGCCAGCCCACGGGCGTCTGGGGCAGCATGAGGCAAACGAGCCACACCGCCGCCACCTCGTCGATCACGATGCAGCCGGCATCCTCAACGCCAAGGTCGATCCCCGTCCGGTGGCTTGCCCAGGCGCCAAGGACAAAGGCAAGCACGATCAGCGCCGCAAGCAGCGCAAGCGGAGCGCCCATCTTCACCATTGCGATCCAGACGAAAACTCCGGCCGCCGTCCCCCATGTGCCGGGGCCCGGCCGCAAGCACCCGGCACCAAAGAAGATCGCCAGGGCGTGCGCCGGATGACTGAAGACGAACCGCAGCGTGGGGCGCACCCGATTCGCCGGGTTGCTCCGGCTGTACTTGTCTTTCAACCCCATGATGCCGCCACCCTACTTGAAATGATCGAATCCGCCGGCGGGCATGAACACCTCCCTACCCGACTTGTCGTGCATCGTGAGCCGCGCCTGCGGGCCGGTGAGCTCAACGATCCGGCCGATGCGGGTCACGGGCGTGAGCGAAGAAATCGAGGCCTGCTCGACAAGTCCCCGCTTGTCGCACGGAGCCGTAAAGACGAGCTCATAGTCATCCCCGCCGTTCATGGCCGCCTCTAGCTGCCGCTCGTGCGGCAGCACGGCAAGGGAAGGATGCCTCGGCACGGCGTCCCAGACGATGTCTGCGGCAACGCCGCTGCGCTCCATGATGTGGCCGAGGTCCTGCGCAAGGCCGTCAGAGATATCTGCGCAGGCGCTTGCCACGTTCAGCAACGCCGTCCCGAGCGCATTCCTCGCCTCGGGCCGGTCCATGCGCGCCGCCGCTGCGGGAAACGCCCGGGCGGGAAGCGTCCACTCTCCGAGCCGATGCTTGAGCGCCGCATAGGCTCCGCCCACGGTACCGGACACCCAGATGTCGTCGCCGGGCTTTGCGCCGGCCCGCGTCAACCCCATTTGCGATGGCAGATCCCCCATCGCCGTAATGGAAATCGTCACGGGCCCCGGAGCGCCGCCGACCGAGGCAGAGCGCGTCGTATCTCCGCCAAGAAGCGGACAGCCTGCTGTCCTTGCCAGATTCATGAGCCCCTCGGTAAAGCCCGAGAGCCAGGCGTCATCGCGCCCCGGCAGCGCAATCGAAAGGAAAAAGGCGCGCGGCACGGCCCCTGAAGCCGCAAGATCCGAAAGATTGACGGCGAGCGCCTTGTAGCCGATGTCAGCAGGCAGCGCGGAAGGCAGGAAATGCGTCCCGACCGACATCATGTCCGTCGTGACGGCAATGCGACCGCCCGCGGTATCAATGATCGCGCAGTCATCCCCCACCCCCTTGCTCTGCCAAGCTCCGAAGGATTCATGCGTAAAGAACCTGTCAATGATTGCAAACTCACCATTCTGTGCCATAGTTGGACCCCACCAAAAAAAGCAAAAGCGCGACCGCGGCCGCTTATCGCAGGGCCCGCTGGAACGCGCTTTTCATTCTTGCAGCCGAACCGGCCGCAAGATGCTGAACTTTTCGGCTGCTAGCCAGCACGCACCTCATCGGGGCGAACATCCAGAGCAACCTTGTCTAGCACGCCGTTGACGAGCTTGAAGCCCTTGTCCGAGCCAAAGGTCTTCGTGAGCTCCACGGCCTCGTTGATCACCACGCGATACGGAGTCTCAAGACTGTGCTTGAGCTCCCAGGCGCCGATCAGCAGGCAGGCGTGCTCAATCGTCGAGAGCCGCTCGAGCGGGCGGTCGACATGCGCACCCACAAGCCCGGCCAGTTCGTCTTTCTCATCCATGACCCCCGAGAGGATGCTCTTGTAGAGATCCTGATCGCAATGGTCAAAATCCTCGGCGGAGAGCTCAGCAGGAACCGGCTCGTCCTCATCGCTCAGAACCGAGAGCAGATTGGCATCGATCTTCGCGTAGTCTGCATCCGCATCGATCAGAGACTGATAGACGCCGAGCAGAGCAAATTCACGCGCCTTGCGGCGGCGTCCCGCCAGGGGGTTGCGAACCTTGGTCTCAGTCATCTTCTTCAAAATCCATCAGGTCGGTGTCATCGGGATACTGACCGCACAGATTGGCCATCTCAACGGCGCATCTGGCGCAGTCACGCCCCTTCATCTCGGTGCGGGCCTTGCACTGATCGTCGTCGTAGGTCGTGAGAATGCCGTTGGCAACCGGGATGCCGTAGTCAAGCGCCACGCGGGTAATGCCAGCGCAGGACTCGTTGCTGACGATCTCAAAATGATAAGTCTCGCCCTTGATGACCGCGCCGAGTGCGATCAGCGCATCATACTCACCGGTTTCTGCGAGCTTGCTGAGCGTGAGCGGAATTTCCAATGCTCCGGGAACCGTCACGTGGGTGATGTCGTCCTCGGAGACTCCGAGCTTCTTGAGCTCGTCAAGACAGGCCGCCCACTCTTCGCGGCCGGCATATTCGTTAAAGCGCGAAACCACCACGCCGATCTGAAGGCCAGCTCCATCCAAATTGGACTCGACTTCATCAATCATGAATCTTCTCCTCAAATAATTTCTTCTGAAGCGCGGCGCCCTGTCGGCACGCGCTCCGTGCAGTGCTTTTAATTCTAGCTGTTTGTTCGCTCCGGAACCTGAGCAAAAACTGCGTTCGTGCAAAATTTCGCCTTCTGCCCCTCAATTGACAAGCCGCGCCGAACGCTTTAGCGTGCCTCTCGCCCGGGCTTGCCGAATTGAGCCCCCTGCAGTTGTCAAGAATTCCTTCGTTTTTTCGCCATGGATGAAGATGCCGTTTTGCTGCTGAGCGCCTGCTCGCTCTTTTGCTGGTCCTATCTGATCTACCAGATCTTCCGGCTCATGACCCCGCTTCGCACGATGAAGTTCGACAAGGCCGGCAGAGCAGCGGCCCAGCTCATGCGCGAGAGCGAACATGCGCCCGCAGCCTCTCTTGTCCGCTCGCTGCTTCCCATCGATCTCATGCTCTCGCGTCTTGCCAGAGGCGGAATCGGCGACATCGACAAGCCTGATGTGCGGCACTTCCGCAAGATGCTGAGCGTGCTCGCTCTGTGTGCGCTTGTGCTGATTGCACTCACGCTCGGCGCACTGAAGGCTCCTTCTGAAGCCACGGGCTATGCGGCCGACGCCATCATTCTTGCCGTTGCCATGGTCATCGGTTCGGTTGCCGAGTACCGGGCGAAAAGTTCCGCCCGCCTCATCATCGAGACATGCGAGAAAGCCAGGGAGCAGGCCGAGGCCGAAGCCGAACGCAGAAACCCGAAAAAGCGCGAGCGCGCCTGACCTGCTAGAAGGCACCCATATAGGGCGGCGGGAACGAGCCGAAGGCGTTAAGGGACTGAGCCGCCATCCAGCCCCAGTTGGGATTGCGCAGTACACCGCGGCCCACGCTCACCAGATCGGCATCACCACTCACGAGAATCCCCTCAGCCTGCAGCGGATCGGTGATGAGGCCGCTAGCAGCCGTGATCACGCCGGTTCCGCGCCGGACGGCACTCGCATAGCAGACGAGATACCCGGGCTGAGCCTGAGGGGCGTTCTGCACGGGGGCAAGACCGCCCGCCGTTACGTCGACGGCAGCAACGCCGAGACTGGCCGCACGGCGCACAAACTCCACCGCATCGGCCTCGGTCCATCCGCCTTCGATCCAATCGGTCGCCGCCACGCGAAGCATCACGGGAAGCTTTGGCACACGCTCCCGAATCGCCTCGATCACCGACAGTGCAAACCGCATTCGCTTCTCAAGGCTTCCGCCCCACCTGTCCGTCCTCCGATTGGTCAGCGGCGAGAGAAACTGATGCACCAGATAGCCGTGAGCGGCATGAATCTGCACGCCGTCCGCGCCTGCTTCATAAGCGCGTCGTGCGGCATCTGCGAAAGCATTGATGATCTTCTCGATTCCCGCTTCATCAAGTGCGTGCGGAGCGGCATCAGACTCCGCGTACGGCACGGCCGAGCAGGAAAGCGTCTCGGGCCTTTGCCCCTCGTCCTGCAGGAAGGCCTTGCGGCCTGCATGCGAGATCTGCACACAGATCCGGGTTTCTGGAGCAACGGCGCGGCATGAGGCTAGCAGCCCGGCAAGCGCACGCCCCTGCTCGTCGTTCCACAGGCCGAGGTCCCTGGCGGTAATGCGTCCCTCGGGGCTGACGGCGGTGCACTCGATGACAAGAAGCCCGGCACCCGACCTGGCCAGTCTGCCGTAATGCTCGCCGTGCCAAGGCTGAGCAAGCCCGTCCACGGCCTGACACTGGCACATGGGCGGCACGCAGATTCGGTTGGAAAGCTCCATGCCGCCCAGTCTGATCGGAGAAAAAAGGCGCGCCGTCATGCCTGATCGATCCCTAGAACAGGCTTTCGGACTCGCCGTTGCGCAGAGCCATCATGCGCTCGATATAGCGGGCGATCGTATCAATCTCAAGATTGACAAAATCCTGGGGCTTCAAATGCTTGAGCGTCGTCACCTCGACCGTATGGGGAATGAGGTTGATCGAGATCCGTGCGCCCACGGGCGTATCCTCGACCGAGTTGATCGTGAGGGAAACGCCGTTCACCGTCACCGATCCCTTGTAGGCGAGATACTGCGAGAGCTTGAGCGGAGCAAGAATCACCAGTTTGTAGCTCTCGGCAACCTTGTCCATGCTCTCGACCTGGCCGATGCCGTCCACATGCCCGCTTACGAGATGCCCGTCGATGGTGTCGCCAAGGCGCATCGCCTTTTCCAGGTTGCACTCTCCGAACGTGCCGAGGTTGGCAGTCTTGCTCAGACTTTCCGCACTGACGTCGATCTGGAAGCTGTTGCCGCTCACATTGATCACCGTCATGCAGGCGCCGTTCACGGCGATCGAGTCTCCGACCTTGGTCTGCTCGAGATGAAATTCCTCGGGAGTCGCAATCGTCAGTCTGACGCCGTTGCCAAGCTGTTCGGGCTCGCGGATCTTGCCTACGGCCTGAATGATTCCAGTAAACATGCCTTATGTTCTCCTATGACATTTAGTCCGGGAGTTTTCTCAACCGGACTCTCAAATCGTCTCCGACGGCGGCAGTCTCAACAAAGCGCCACCTGCGTGCATCGGACAGTTTAACGAGCCCGGGCAGCTGCGCAACAGGGCGTCCGTCGCCAAGAAGCGTCGGCGCAAGGTACACGAGCAGTTCGTCAGCGAGCCCCTGGGCGATCATCTGCCCGCTGAGGGTTGCTCCGGCCTCGACAAAAAGTTCATTGACGCCGCTTTGCGCGATGCATTCGAGCGCCTCTTTCAGGCTGAGTCGCCCGGCCGCATCCTCGGCAAGAGCAACAACCTTCGCCCCCGCCCTCCTGAGCTCATCAACTCTGGCCTGCTGCGCCTTGCTGCTTACAAAAACCGTCGCGGGCGCCCCCTGCAGAATCTTTGCCTGCGCAGGCGTTCTCGCCTCACTGTCAAGGATGAACTTTGCCGGACTTGGCAAACCGCTGATCCGCACGTTCATCCGAGGATCATCGGCGAGCACGGTCCCGACTCCGGTGAGAAGCCCCTGGGCGCTCGCCCGGAATCTTTGGGCGTCTTCGCGAGCGGCCTCGCCCGTGATCCACTTACTCTCACCGCTCGGTAGCGCCGTTCTGCCGTCAAGGCTGGCCGCAGTCTTGAGCCGCACCCAAGGCGTCCCGCGCTTCATGCGGGTAATGAACGCAAGGTTGGACTCGATCGCCTCCTGCTCGCAGACGCCTGCGATGGCGGGAATGCCGGCCTGCTCAAGCATTCTGAGGCCTTTGCCGGCAACGAGCGGATTGGGGTCAACCGTCCCCGCGACAACCCTGCCGACCCCCTCGCGAATAAGCCGCAGGGCGCAGGGCGGCGTTCTGCCGTAGTGCGAGCAGGGCTCCAGCGTGACATACACCGTGGCGCCGCGAACTGACTTTCCCGCCGCTGCAGCTTTCTCGAGGGCCTCGATCTCGGCATGATGCCCGCCCGGCCGCTGGGTGAAACCGCGGGATATTTCGACTCCGTCACGCACGATGACGCAGCCGACGGACGGATTGGGCGGAGCGATGAAGCGTCCGCCGCGGGCCGTCTCGATCGCCTGACGCATCCAATACTCGTCCTGGGCGGTCACGTCGTCATACATCACGGCTTGATTCCGGCAGAAACTTCCTGAGCCGCCTTCAGGCCGGCATCGGACTTGCGCAGCAGTCCCATGAACTGCTCGGGATTGTCCACATTGAAGTACACCGATGCAAAGCGCAGAAACGCCACGGCATCAAGCTTCTTGAGTTCCTCAAGCACGAACTCGCCGATGCGGCTCGAAGCCACTTCGCGCTCGCCAAGCGTCCTCAGACGCTGCTCGATCGAACTGATCGCCTCCTCGATGCGCTCATTGTTCACCGGACGCTTTCTGAGGGCGAGCTTCATGGAACTGCGAACCTTTTCACGATCGTATTCGCGACGCGCTCCCGTGCGCTTGATGATCATCGGCATGTTGAGCTCTACGCGCTCAAACGTCGTGAACCTCTTGCCGCAACGGGCGCACTGCCGACGGCGGCGAATGGAAAAACCGTCATCACTTGCGCGGGAATCAATCACCGCCGAGTCTTTTTCTTTGCAAAACGGGCATCGCATAATCTTTGAAGCTCCAAATATCCTCTCGGGAATTCCTTTTCTAGCGGCCGTACACGGGGAAGCGCCGTACAAGCGAATCAACGCGGGCGCGAACCGTGTCAAGCACATCCGCATCATCGGGGTGATCCATAACGTCAGCGATGAGGTTCGCGACCTGCCGCACCTCGTCCTCCTTGAAGCCGCGGGTCGTCATCGCG
>DNLN01000129.1 GCA_003488465.1 Sutterella sp.
GACTCGGCGAGCAGCGCCGCATTCTTTTGCATGAGGCTGATGGCGTTCATGCCGGTCACGGCCTCAAGGCGGCGCACGCCGGCGCTGATGCCGGCCTCGCCCAGGATCTTGAACGCGCCGATGTCGCCCGTATGCTTGACATGCGTGCCGCCGCAGAACTCGACGGACGTGCCGATCGTCATCACACGCACGTGAGAGCCGTACTTCTCGCCAAAGAGCATAACGGCGCCGGTCTTCTTGGCCTCTTCGATCGGCAGATCGCGGCAGACCGTCGGCGTATTGGCAAGGATCTCGGCATTCACGATGCGCTCGACCTCGGAGATCTCCTCGGCGCTCATCGGGCGGTCGTGCGTGAAGTCAAAGCGGGTGATGTCGGCGTTCACGAGGCTGCCGCGCTGGGCGACATGCGAGCCGAGCACTTCGCGCAGGGCCTTGTGCATGATGTGCGTCACGGAGTGGTTGCGCTCGATTGCGGCGCGCCGCTCCGTATCGACCATCGCGTCGAACGTGTCGCCGACCTTGACCGTACCTTCCTTGATGTGCGCGGAGTGTCCGAAAACGCTCGCCTTGATCTTGAAGGTGTCGTTCACCTGCAGCAGCGTCAAGCCGTTTTCAAGGATGCCTGCATCGCCCACCTGGCCGCCCATCTCGGCGTAAAACGGAGTGCGGTCGAGCACGACGATCACGTCCTCGCCGGCGGTCGCACTCTCAACGGCCGTGCCGTCACGGTACAGAGCGAGCACTTTGGCGCCCTCTACCTTCAGAGCCTCGTAGCCCAGGAATTCATTGTTTTCGCCGTTGTAGACAACGCCGGCGGCAATCTTGAACTTGCCGGCCGCACGGGCTTTTTCACGCTGCTCGCGCATCGCCTCGTCAAAGGCTGCGGTGTCAACCGTGAGGCCGCGTTCGCGGCAGACGTCGCCCGTGAGGTCGACGGGGAAGCCGTACGTGTCGTGCAGCTTGAAGGCGATGCGGCCGTCAAGCACGCCGCCCTCGGTCTTGGCGATGGCGGCATCGAGAATCTCCATGCCGTTGGCTAGGGTCTGCAGGAAGCGCTCCTCCTCGGCACGAAGAACCTGGCTGATGCGCGGACTCGTGATCTCAGGATAGATGTCGCCCATTTCCTTTGCAAGCGGCTCGACGAGCTTGTAGAAGAACGTGCCGCGGGCTCCGAGCTTGTAGCCGTGGCGAATGGCGCGGCGGCAGATGCGGCGCAGCACGTAGGCGCGGCCCTCATTGCCGGGAACCACGCCGTCGGCGATGGCAAAGGAGCAGGAGCGGATGTGGTCGGCGATCACCTTGAGCGAGGGCGACTGCGGATCAACATCCACGGCACCGGCCTGCTCGACAGCGCTCTTGGCGGCGGACATCAGGTTCTGGAATAGATCGATGTCGTAGTTCGTCGGCACGCCCTGGAGCACGGAGGCAAGGCGCTCAAGCCCCATGCCCGTGTCGATGTTCGGGCGCGGCAGCTTGTTCATCTTGCCGCTCGCGTCGCGGTTGAACTGCGTGAAGACGAGGTTCCAGATCTCCATGTAACGGTCGCCGTCCTCGTCGGGGCTCCCCGGGGGGCCGCCCTGCACGGACGGGCCGCGATCGTAGAAGATCTCCGAGCACGGACCGCAGGGGCCGGTGTCGCCCATCATCCAGAAGTTGTCCGACATATAGCGGGCACCCTTGTTGTCGCCGATACGGACAATGCGCTCGGCGGGCACTCCGATTTCCTTGTTCCAGATCTCGTAGGCCTCGTCGTCCTCCTGGTACACGGTCACCCAGAGCCGCTCGGGCGGCAGGTGATAGACCGTGGTGAGAAGCTCCCAGGCCCAGCTGATCGCCTCGTGCTTGAAATAGTCGCCGAAACTGAAGTTTCCGAGCATCTCGAAGAACGTGTGGTGGCGGGCCGTGTAGCCGACGTTGTCAAGATCGTTGTGCTTGCCGCCCGCGCGAATGCACTTCTGGGAGGTCGTAGCACGGTTGAGCGAACGGTCCAGGCCGAGGAAGTTCGCCTTGAACTGGTTCATGCCAGCGTTCGTGAAGAGCAGCGTCGGATCATCGTGCGGCACGACGGGGCTCGACTTGACGAGCGTATGGCCCTTGCTCTGGAAAAACTTCAGATAGGCCGCTCGAATCTCGGCGGCCGTCATGTAGGTATCGGGTCTCATAATTCTCTAAAAACAGGCGAAGCGGTCTTCTTCGCAAGACGACCGCTCAACGCAAAAAAGGCTCGCGGCCTGCCGAATCTCCGTCAGGCCGCAAACCCGCAAAAAAGTACAAGCGTGAGGGCTGATTTTACAACGGCGGGCGCGTTCCCGCCGCACCCTCCGAGCAAACACACTCAAACACTGAGCGAATCGGCCATCCTGCGCGCCAGATCGGTGGCCAGTTCCGGATCCGAGCACTCCACCATGATGCGCAGCAGCGGCTCGGTTCCCGAAGGACGGATGAGCACGCGACCGCGCCCCTCGACCTCGAGTTCGGCCATCTTGACCGCCGCCATGAACGCTTCGTTCCCCTTCCAGTCGTATCCCTTGGGAATGCGCTTGTTGACAAGCGCCTGGGGCATGAGGGTGATGTCGGCCGTGAGTTCCGCAAGGCTCTTGCCGCTTGAGCGCACAGCCGCAAGGATCTGCAGCGCGCTCACGATGCCGTCGCCCGTCGTCTGCCGGTCGAGCGCGATGATGTGTCCGGAGGACTCTCCGCCGTAAAGCCAGCCGCGCGCCGTAAGTTCCTCCATCACATAGCGGTCGCCCACCTTGGCGCGGACAAAGCCGACCCCCATCTGGCTGAACCGCTTTTCGAGCGCAAAGTTCGTCATCAAGGTGCCGACGACGCCCTTCACGGTACCGTGACGCACCCGATCGCAGACCATCACGTAGAGCAGTTCGTCGCCGTTGTAGACGCGGCCCGCGCTGTCAGCCATGATGAGCCGGTCGGCGTCGCCGTCAAAAGCAAGGCCCAGTTCGCACCCGGCGGCCTTGGTTCTGTCCGCGAGATCCTCGGTGTGCGTTGCGCCGACACCGCGGTTGATGTTAAAGCCATTGGGCTCATTGCCCGCAACATGCACCTCGGCGCCCAGTTCATGGAACACGCAGGGCGCAACCTTGTAGCTTGCCCCGTTGGCGCAGTCCAGGTACAGCTTCATCCCCTTGAGGTTCAGCCCGAACGGGAACGTGCTCTTGCAGAATTCGACGTAGCGCCCGATCGCATCATCGAGTCGGTGCGCACGACCGAGCTCATCGCTTGAGACGCACTCGTAGCCGCGCGCAATCTCATCCTCGATCGCCTCCTCCACCGAATCGGGCAGCTTCGTGCCCTCGGCGGAGAAGAACTTGATGCCGTTGTCGTGATAGGGATTGTGGCTTGCGCTGATCACCACGCCAGCATCAAGCCGCAGGGCCCGGGTGAGGTACGCGACGGCGGGCGTCGGAATCGGCCCGCTCACGATGACATCAACGCCCGCGGAGGTAAAGCCCGTCTGCAGCGCCGCCTCGAGCATGTACCCGGAAACGCGCGTGTCCTTTCCAATGAGAACCGTCAC
>DNLN01000018.1:0-3899 GCA_003488465.1 Sutterella sp.
CAGCATCAAGCCGCAGGGCCCGGGTGAGATACGCGACGGCGGGCGTCGGAATCGGCCCGCTCACGATGACATCAACGCCCGCGGAGGTAAAGCCCGTCTGCAGCGCCGCCTCGAGCATGTACCCGGAAACGCGCGTGTCCTTTCCAATGAGAACCGTCACTCGTCCGGTCCTTCCGGCGTTTCTCTTGAAGATTCTTCCCGCCGCCTGCCCGAGCAGCAGCCCAAACTCCGGAGTAATGGGAGACACGCCCACCTCGCCGCGAACACCATCCGTGCCAAAGTAACGTCGAGCCATGATTTCAGGGTCCTCGTGTTGATTCTTCTCACTCGCTTCCAACTGAAAGCGAGAATGTCTAGGCAATTCTAACTAGCCGCCTTTGCCTGGGAAAGCCGTGCGAGAATCCGCTCGACGCTCTGCTGCGCCTGCTCGCGGATCTGCTGCTCGCCGGGAATCTTCCGATTGCGCATGATCACCCTGCCGTTGCAGATCACAGTGTCCACGCAGCTTGAATCGGCCGAATAGACCCAGTTGCTGATCAGGTTGTGATTCGGAACCAGCCGCTCATTGGCTAGGTCAACAAGAATCGCGTCGGCAAGCGCCCCTTCGCGAATCACTCCGGCATCAAGGCCAAAGGCCTGCGCCCCGTTTCGGCTCGCCCAGCCGAGAACCGTCTCGGCAGAGCCCGCCAGCGGTCCGCTTGAAACCTTCGCTAGGAGCGCGGCGACCTTCATCTCCTCGATCATCGAGAGGTTGTTGTTCGAGCTTGCGCCATCGGTGCCGAGCGTGATGCGGCAACCTGCCTTCTGAAGCTTGTCAGACTGGAAAACGCCCGAGGCCAGTTTCATGTTGGACACCGGATTGTGCGAAATCACGACCTCACGGTCGGCAAGAATCTTCGCATCCTCGTCTGTTACATGCACCACGTGCGCCGCCACGGTGTTGCGGTCGAGCACGCCCAGACTGTCGAGGTACTGCACCGGCGTCATCCCGTGCTCCCCGACGCAATCGTCAAATTCCTTGCGGGTTTCCGCAAGATGGATCACAAAGGGCATGCCGAGCTCCCGCGCCAGATCGTGACACTCGACGATGAGCTCGGCGCCGCAGGTGTATGGGGCATGCGCGGCGACCGCCATCGTGACCCGCCCTTCGGCCTGATCCTTCCAGGTCCTGGCGCGCGCAAGAGTCTGAAGTTGCGCCTCACGCGGCTGAAAGCCGATCACATGGACGCTCACGCAGGCACGCACACCCATTTCCGCAGCGGCCCTCGCACTCTCCTGCTCCATCCAGTACATGTCGCAGAAAAACACCGTGCCCGACTTGATCATCTCAAGGATTGCAAGCCGCGTCCCGGCATAAATATCCTCGGGCTTCATCTGCGCCTCGAACGGCCAGATGTGATCGTTGAGCCAGGTAAAGAGCTCCATGTCGTCCGCATATCCGCGCAGAAGCGTCATCGGCGAGTGCGAATGCGTGTTGTAAAAGGCGGGCAGGATTGCAAAGCCGCTGGCATCGATGACTTCATCGGCAGGAGCGTTCCCGGGGGCATTGAGGCTGCCAAAGCGGTTCCCCTCGATGAGAACGTTGCGCCGCTCTCCGTCAAGAAGGACATTGCGGATCAGAATGCTCATGAAAAAATCCTTTGCTTGTCAATGTTCTTTGTACGGCAAAGCCGCCCACCCAGGAGCGGCCTTGCTCTCGTTCGGGCCCACGGGGAGCCTCACGGAATCATGTCCATCTCTTCCTTGATGATGCCGTCCCTGCGGGTCACGTGCAGCAGGTCATGCTCGGTATGCTCGCTCGGAACGATCAGCCCCTTGGACTCAGGATGAACCGCCAGATAAAGCGCACCGGCATTGTGAAGCGCCATCGTGGCGTCGATGTAGCGGATCAGCGTCGGTTCTTCAAGCATGAAGTTGAGCGGACGCTTTTTCTCAAGCACGCGATCCTCGGGCACGCCGGGGCCGTACTCGTCCTCGACACCCATATTGGCTAGGACGGCCCGGCAGTTGATGAACACATCCGGGGAGCATGCGTAGGTTGCCGCCCCCGGAATGCCGGTCGCCGTCACGACGGCATCGGCCTCGCGGACTGCGGCGGCCGTCGCCTCTGCATCGTGGTAATCGATCACGGCCTCAACCAGAGGCTTCAAGTGCTCGGGCATCTTCGGCAGGGACGTGACCACGGTCACGATCGCCCCCTTGCGGCGGGCGTACATGACAAGACCCGTGCCGACCTTGCCTGTGCCGAAAATGAGGATCTTCTTGCCATCCCAGTCCTCGTAGCCAAGCGTCTTCATGCTCCGGTAATAACTCTCGCCCGTTCCAAGACACGTTTCGATTTTCTTGATGCGTCCGGAGTCAGCCAAATACACGGGCTTGTTCTTGCCCTCGTACTTGTACACGCCCGAGCGGGTGAGTTCCACATACCCGATGCGGGGATTCCAGTCGGCAAAGGAGCCTGCGCAGTCAAGGATGATGTCGACGCTGCGCTCGGGATCATCGGCCCGCACGACCGGGATATCGAGTTCCTTTAACTTTTTGACGATCTTGCCGTCGCAGGGCATCACGTCGCTCAGGCCAACGATGAGTTCAGCGCCGGCCATCAGAAGCCCCCGGTACTTGGCAAACGTGTTGCGATACACGGGGGTCGCATCAAGAATGGTCAGCCCTTCAAGCGGACGACCGGTCGACCACAGTTCGGCCTGGTAGCTGGTTGCAGGATATTCCTCACGCCTGTAGGCGCCCTCGAGGATTGTCTCAAGAGCGAGGATCTGTGAAAGTGACATGTCTGGGTAACCCTGTCTGGTGTTCGATAACGGCGCACGCCCCCAGCCGACCACCAGCCCGGGCCGTGCGTTCGATTCGAGGCGCAGTTTAGCAGGTCGCCGCAGCGGCCCGGCGCGATCCCCACAACGCCGGGCGCATCAGAAATGCTGCAAAGGCTTATTTGGCGCAGGCCTGATCGACGGCGCTGATTGCATTGAGCGTCGAGGGATAGCCGATCCAAGGCAGCAGCGTCCAGACGGCGGCAAGAAGCTTGCCTCGGCCGTTGCCGCATGCCAGATTGGCCTTTGCATGCGCCAGAAGCTGAGGCGGGACAAACCCGAGCGACGCCAGAAGGCTGAAGGTGAAGAGTTCCCGCTCGGCCCAGGTAAGACCCGGCCTTGCGTAATAATCGCCAAAGCAGTTCTCTGCGAGCAGCTCCCTCACGGGGGCGGTATCCCTTGGGCCCTTCTCCCAGAAATTCCGGATGCCTTCGCCAAAGCCGGCAATCTGCAGATCGTTGCCCTTTCTGCGGCGATCGCCCTGCTCGGCCCTGGTGCGATCAGGCGCCTTGAGTCCAGATTGCTTCACGGCGGCTTCAAAAGCGGCAAAGAGCCCGGCACTTCGACCGGCTCCGATGTAGGCGGTCGCCTGATACAGACACTCCCGAGCATCTTCAACGGAAAAGCCCTGCTCGCTGACAAGCGCCTTGAGGCGCGCTGCCGTAAAGGCCGCCTCGCATCCCGTTCCTGCTACGGCCGCCATCATCACGATGCGCCGTTCGCGCGAGGAAATGGCGCCCGCCCGGTCCTTGACATCCCGTGCGAGCCTCTCAAGGATCTCCCTCAGTGCGGGATTGTCGGGGTAGAGCCCCGCGGGACTTGCAAAATCCTGTTCATCAGCCATAACTGCTCCCTGCTGACCAGCCAGGACACTCTGAAGGGGAATTGCCGCAGCGCCCGCTGCGAGAAGTGTCCGGCGAGAAAAATTGTGACTCATGCTATCGCTCCCCATCGTGACTCGAGACTCCATGACGCAAAGTCTCTTCAGGAGGGAAAGTATGTCAAGCGAGCAGCCCTGCGTCCTTTCGCTTTGTGCCGGATTGCTGCCCATTTTTTGCAAAATGGTGATTCGAT
>DNLN01000018.1:3937-23385 GCA_003488465.1 Sutterella sp.
AAATGGTGATTCGATCTCAGACGACGAACGGCTTTAATCCCTGCCAGATCATGTAAAGGCACATCCCAAGCAGCATCGTGAAAATGATCTTGCGAAAGAGACCGGCCGACACACGATGGAATGCGTACGAGCCACAGGCCACGCCAAGGAAAATACCGGGCAAAAGCCAAACCGCTTCCTTGATGGCTCCAGCCATCGCGGCGCCACCCACAACATAGGTGGCAATCGAAACAATGTTGTTGAAAAAGAAGAACAGGATGCAGGTTGCTCTGATCTGGCTTGCCGACAGATCGCTGTAGGCCGTGTACAGGATCAGAGGAGGCCCTCCCATGCCTGTCGTGATCGACATCAGCCCGCAGGCCGAACCGGTGATCGCGGAATTTCTGGGAGAGATCGGAATCTTGACCTTGAAGGTCTGCATGACGATCAGGGAAATCAAGAGCAAAACGCCAATAAACATTCTCAGACCGTCCGGAGTGATTGCGTCGTAAACGAAAAAGCCGATCGGCTGGCTCACGATCGCCCCGACAAACATCCAGAACACCGTCTGATGATGAGCCTGCCTGAAAACAAAGAGGCTCTGCCAGGTGTTCGAGCACAGCGACAGGAACACCATCATGAGCACGACGAGTTTGGGATCGTAGAAAAACATGAGCAGCGGCGCTGCGATGATCACCAGGCCAAAACCGGTGATCGCCTGCAAAAAGGCGGCGGTAAACACGCAGACAATCGGCGGCAGATGCGCCACTAGGGTCTCAAGCAACTTGGTCTCTCAGAAACTCAGAAAATAACTGCGACAGATTATGGCGCTGCTTTCGGCCTCTTCCGAGCCTCAGAAAAATTCTCTGATCCGCTATTGCCAAATCTACGGAAGTCTGTGTACAATGCACCCCCTCGATTGCGCGGTTAGCTCAGCGGTAGAGCATCGTCTTCACACGGCGGGGGTCACTGGTTCGAACCCAGTACCGCGCACCAATTCATCGAAAAATGGCAGCCTCGAGCTGCTTTTTTTGTCCCTGCCCTTGTATCGGCCGCCCCCAAAAGCAAATTCTCCAGGAACTGCCTGTCGTCCAGTGGCAAGAACTCGAGTCGGAGAATTCGTCCGAATTTAGAGCCGCGCCTCCATGTTGCCTGAGCGCAGTCCCTTGCTGTGGTAGTACGCCTTCTTGTCCTCGTACATTCGCACATCAGCTTCGCGCTCCATCTGCTCAAGCGAGAGTTCAGGAGAGTCCTTGGCATACACGCAGCCGACCGACACTGAGATGCCAGGGCAATACTCGCCCTTGGCGCGGGCAAACTCCGCCTTGAGATTGCTCATCACCGACTCGAGCTGTTCGTCGGGGATATTGAGCAGTGCGGCAAACTCGTCACCACCGATGCGAAACACCGTTCCGAATGGCATAAGAACACTTCGCATGCATGCGGCCGCCATGACAATCATCTCGTCACCAGCAACATGCCCAAAGCCATCGTTCATGCGCTTGAGCCCATTCAGATCCATCTGGACAAAAGCAAAGTCCGATGGGATCGGACTGCCGCGCAGGTTGTCCATGTATTCATCAAATGCGCGGCGATTGCCGAGATTTGTCATCTTGTCAACACGCGCCATGACCGCCAGCAGGGACACTTCCCTGCGCTTGACGGACACCCTGATCAGCAGATGCACCACGATAGCGAAAATCAGGGCGCAAACCAGAATCGAAACCATCAGGTTGTCAAGCACGATGTCCAGGAACGTAACCTGGTGGCTGGGCTGATAAGGCAGCGTGTGATAAAGCGAAAAGGCCGGCCCGAGGAGATCGATCCCGTGATCGAGAATCTGCAGCGTATCAGTGCTTGACCTCGTTGCAGCAAACCCCAGAGCCACATCGCCGGGAATCTGAAGAGCCGCCAGGCTCCTGTACCTGAACTTGTTGCCGAGAACCAAATTGACGCGCAGCCCGTTGACGAGAGCCGCGTCGGCCTTCTTTGCAATCACCGCATCGAGGCACTCGTCAATGGTGTCGTAGTACTGGACCTTGTTGCCCGCATACCAGAGATCCTTGAACGAGGTAAGCAGCAGATTAGTCTTGGGAATGGCAAAGACCGCTTTAGTCAAATCGGGCTGCTTGCCCTGGTAGACCACATCCAAGTAGGTGTTGATGACCGGAGCGCTCGGATTGAACTTGTATTTCTCGGCGACCCAGAAATTGACATGCGCAGGGAAGGCAACATCGACCTCATGATTGTTCAGAGCTGTGAGCAGGTCGGAAAAATCGCTGTATCCCTTGTAGACAGGTTCCACTCCGTGAATTTTGAGGACATTGAAAACCGCAGAAACGACATCGCGAACAAGTCCGGTGGCTCGCCCGTCCGCATCGGTTCCCGAATAGGGCAGATAATTGTTGTGATAGCCGATGATGATCTTCTTATGTCTTTCAACCCAGCGCCTCTCCCTCTCGCTCAATGTCGTGCTGACGGCAGTGCGTCGGAAATAACGGGCCGTAAGGTCCGAAAGCAATTTGGGGTTTTGCTGCAAAAGCCGATCCTGGGCCTCCTCCAGATCAATCAGCAGATCCGGGCGAGTTTTTGCAATGCAAACAAAAAAGTCACTCGCCCCGATATCAAGGTAGGCATCAAGCCCGCCCTCGGCACTGGACGTGGCTTCCTCAATCAGGGCGACATCAATTTTGCCCTCTCTCAAGGCCAAATCCCGATCCGGCGTGTTCTTGAAGACCACCAGTTCCGCATCAACCCGGTGTGCCGAGAGATATCCCTGCACCAGAGTTTTCATATTGCCCTCGAGAGCCCCGATTTTCTTTCCGTTCAGCGTCGCCGGATCTTCGGTGAGACTATCGTCTGAAGATCGCTTGAACAGATAGTACGGGGTGTGCCCCATGGGCAGAGTGGGGTAGTAGATCAGATCAGCTCGCGAAGCACTGTAGGCAAGGCCGGTGAGCAGATCGATCTCCCCCTTGAGCAGTTTGCCGTACAGATCTGCAAAGTTGCCGTAGACATATCTGTACTCCCAGTTTGTGATGCGCTTGAGCCGCTGCAGATACTCGTAGGAGTACCCAGCCTTGACGGCGCCCGGCGTCGCGCCGATTTGAAAGGCATTGTCCTCGTAATAGCCGACGCGCACGACCTTGATCCCCATGTCGTCCTCGGCAAGGCACTCCGATGGCATGACAAACGCCAGCAGTCCGATCAGAATCAGACAGACTTGCAGGAGCAAACTGATACTGCGATATCTCCTGACCCACGCAGTATGGCAATTCCTCGTCACGTGAATCTCCTCGGTCAGAATCTGGTGATACCGGCTACCTCTCCTTCCCGAAAACTGAGTCAGGATGAAAAGGTTGGGGACACCCGTTCAGTTTCTGATTATAGATCCACGAGTTAAACCTGATTCTCAAAACGCCCCGATGAGTCTTCGCTGGAGCAAAGCACAAAATCAGAACAGCCGATAAAATGACAGTCAAGTCGTTACAAAAACTCCACAGGCCCCCTGAAGAGTTGATCAAGGAAGGCTCATCGGTTCCCTCCGGCTGGGAGCCAGAGCCCAAGGATTCAAGGATGTCTGTCCAAAACGAACACAAACGGTAAGCGATGCTCATACCAAACAAAAAGAACTTTCTGCTCTTGCTTTGCACGGCTCTTTTGCTGCAATTGCTCGCCGTCTTCTCCGTTTGTCTGGCCGCCGAACCCAAGGTTGTGCGTGTTGGCTGGTATGAGTCAGCCTGGCATCGCACCGATTCCTTCGGACGCCGCTCCGGCTACGGGTATGAATATCAGCAGCGCATCGCTGCCTACACCGGCTGGAAATACGAATATGTCGAGGGCAGCTGGTCGCAACTTTATGAGAAGCTGCTCGCTGGCGAGATCGATCTGCTGAGCGATGTGTCCTATACCGAGGAGCGGGCCGAGAAGCTTCTGTTTTCCTCTCACGCCATGGGGGCCGAGGATTACCACATCTTCATTTCGCCCTCCAACACCAAAATCCGGCCCGATGACTATTCGACGATGAACGGCAAGACCGTAGCCGTGAACAAGAACAGCATTCAGGAAAAGCTTTTCAGAGCATGGGCTGAAGCAAACGATGTCCACCCCCGCATCGTCCAGGTGACGGAAAATGTGTCCAAGCTTCTGGAGAAGCTTTTCGATGGCACTTTCGACATGCTGGTGACTCTGGACACATACGGCAACATGGCCAATGTGCTTCCAGTTGTCAAAATCGGCTCTGCGGAATCCTTCTTCGGTATCAACAAAAATCGGCCCGACCTTAAAAAAGAGGCTGACGGAGCCATGGGGCGCATCCTGGACAGCAACCGCAATTTCAACCAGGAGCTCACGCAGAAGTTCAACAAGGCCAACGCACTCAACAGTTTCCTCTCCGTCGAAGAACGTGATTGGCTCTCCGAAAACAAGGTCATCCGCATCGGTTACCAGAACCACCTTCTGCCGTTCTGCGCAGCGGAGGAGCCGAGCCAGAAACTAACTGGTGCACTCAAGGATTTCCTTGAATTTGCCGAACACGCTCCAAAGAATGCCAAGCTGAAGTTCCAAACCCGCGCCTTTGACGACACACAGGCCGCTCTTGCAGCGCTCTCCAGGGGTGAAATCGACTGCGTCTTTCCGGCCAGTCTCTCTCCCTATGATGCCGAGCAAGCGAACGTTCTCGTCACCGATCCGCTGATCCAGACGGAAATCTATGTTGCGGTTCGCGCCGACAACCGTCTGGAAATAACCTCCCAGCGCCCAGTTAAGGTTGCCATTTCCAAGGGTGACCCAGGGTACGGAACCTTCCTCAAGGACAACTTCCCGAAGTGGAGGATCGTTCAGTACGACAGTATTGTCGCCGCATTCGAAGCCGTAGCCCACGGCGAAGCCGACTGTACACTGGTGCGCAACTACCGCGTCAACCGCGTCAACGACAACCTCCGACTGAACCGGCTGCTGCTGTTCACGACCGACAGAACCTCTGACATGTCCTTCGCCATCCGCAAGGATGACATCAGCCTTTATTCCATTTTCAACAAGATCATTCATTTGGTGCGCGACACCTCACTTAATTCCTCCCTGATCAGCTACGGATATGAGGAGAACAAGGTCACCTTCTCCGATTACCTAAGGGACAACCTGATCTATGTCATCCTCGCCATCTCCGCAATCTTCACCCTGTTCATATGGATGCAGTTCCGAAACATGCGCGCCAGGGCGGATGCGAGGGAGCGGGAGCGGATCATCGCCCAGACCGAACACGACGATCTGACCGGCCTTTATCACTGGAACTACTTCCTGCTGTATGTCAATCAGATCTACAGCACCAATGTGAATCGACCGATGGACGCCGTCATCATGAATATCGAGCGGTTCCGTTCGGTGAACTCACTGCACGGACGCGCATTCGGAGATCGGGTTCTGAGCGAGATAGGCTCGCAGATCGAAGAGTTCGTTAAAGCGACCGGCGGCATTGCCAGCCGCTCCGAAGCCGACCATTTCAACGTCTACTGTCCGCAAAGGGATGACTGGCAGAAGCAGCTTGAAACGTTCCAAAGGCGCATTAGCAGTCTGTTCCCCAACGCCAGCATTCACCTTCGCATGGGCGTGAAGCACTCGCAAAAGAAGATGCAGCCCATTGCACAATTTGACTGCGCCCGCATCGCAAGCAAGAAGTTACGCGGCAACTATGCGACTCAGGCTGTCATCTATGACGACACGATGGCACAGAACGAGGATCGCGACCAGAGACTGCTCAACGACCTGAGCCACGCCCTCGAGAACAACGAGTTCAAGGTGTTCTACCAGCCCAAATACGACATTCAGGGCTGGCGTCCGCAACTCAAGAGCGCCGAAGCCTTGGTTCGCTGGCGCCACCCCGAACTCGGAATGCTTCCGCCCAACGTCTTTGTTCCGCTCTTCGAGCGCACGGGCAGAATCACCGAGCTCGACGTCTACGTTTGGAACGAAACGGCTAGACAGATTGCCGAATGGAGCAAGATTCACGGCATGACCCTGCCCGTCTCGGTCAATCTCTCTCGCGCAGACATGTTTGATCCGCACCTTGTGGCCACACTCGACTCCATCGTGGAACGCCACGGAATCAAGACAGCGGATCTGAAGCTTGAAGTGACCGAATCGGCCTACACCAACAATCCCGAACAGATGATGAAAATCATCGGGGAGTTGCGCAATCGCGGCTACCGGATCGAAATGGACGACTTCGGCTCGGGCTACTCCTCGCTCAACATGCTCTCGTCCATCCCGATCGACGTACTCAAGATGGACATCGCATTCATCCGCAACATCGAGCGCAGCGAAAAGGATTTCCACCTGGTCAAGCTCGTCGTGGACATTGCCCGCTCGCTGAAGCTCTCCGTTGTCGCCGAAGGCGTGGAAACCGAAGGGCAACTCAATCTGCTTCGCAAAGTCGGATGCAACATCGTTCAGGGGTACTACTTCTCCCGTCCGCTGCCTGCTGACGACTTCGAGCGGCTCATCATCGGAAAGGCTTAGGATTTTCTGCAAGCCAGACCGCAGGCCGGGACTCTCATCCCGGCCTTTGTGTTCCGAACCGCGCACCATCCTCTCGGGTACAATCCTCGCCTGATCAAAGAACCAAAGTTAACCGTGTCCGACTCCCTTCGCATTCTCGGCATCGACCCCGGCCTCAATCACACGGGGTTTGGCGTCATCGATGCCGCCGCCAACTCGTTCAAGCTCGTCACCGCCGGGTGCATTCACGTTCCTCGCGGCGAACTCAGCACTCGGCTCGGACACATTTACCGGGAACTCTCCGCCATCATCGAAGAGACGCATCCTGACTGCGCCGCGGCGGAAATCATCTTTCTCAACATCAACCCCAGGTCGACACTCCTTCTCGGCCAGGCTAGAGGCGCCGCCATCACGTGCGCTGCGACTCACGCTCTGCAGGTGCACGAATTCACCCCCTCGGAGATCAAGCTCTCGGTGGTGGGAACTGGCGCCGCACTGAAGAGCCAGATCCAGCACATGGTGATGCGGCTGCTGAACCTCTCGGAAATGCCGCAGAGCGACGCAGCCGACGCACTTGCCTGCGCCATCACATGCGCCAACGCGATGAAGCTCAAGGGGATTCATGAGAGCGCCCTGCCCGCCTCCCGCACCGGCGTGCGCTCGCTCTCAAGCCGAGCACACCGGCGAGGCGCCTGGGAGCAATTTGCCAAACACAGGACTCAGCAGTCATGATCGGACGCATCAGAGGAAAACTCATCGAAAAGAACCCACCCCAGATTCTTGTTGACGCGGGCGGCGTCGGTTATGAAATCGACGTTCCCATGTCGACCTTCTACAACCTGCCCGAGATCGGCGCAGATGTCACGCTGCTCACGCACTTTGTCGTGCGCGAGGACGCGCAGCTGCTCTACGGTTTTCTTACTGCCGCAGAACGCAGCGTCTTTCGCCTGCTCATCAAGATCTCCGGAATTGGCGCCCGCACCGCCCTGTCCATCCTTTCGGGCATGACCGTGCAGATGCTCGCCCAGGCGATCGCCGCGCAGGACAGCGCGATGCTCACCCGCATCCCGGGCATCGGCAAAAAAACAGCCGAGCGCCTGGTTCTTGAACTCAAGGGCAAGCTCGGCGCAGATCTTGAAGGCGTAAGCCTTGCCGGCGCACAATCCGAAACAAAAAGCGACATCGTCTCTGCGCTCATTGCACTGGGCTATTCGGAGCGCGACTCGATTGCTGCGGCCAAGCGGCTGCCCGAGGACATTTCCGTTTCCGAAGGCATTCGTCAGGCCCTAAAATCCCTCTCTCACTAATCGCGTTTTTCCGATCCCGCTACCATGGCTGAACAAACTGAACGCATCGTGGCCGCCTCGTCGGCCAGCCCTAACGAAGACAACATCGACCGCGCCCTGCGGCCGAAGTTTCTCCGCGACTACGTCGGTCAGCCTGCCGTGCGCGACCAGCTCGAAGTGTTCATCGCCGCCGCCAAGCAGCGCGGAGAACCTCTTGACCACCTGCTCGTCTTCGGTCCTCCGGGACTTGGCAAGACGACGCTTGCGCACATCGTCGCAAACGAGATGGGCGTCAATCTGAGGCAAACTTCCGGCCCCGTGCTTGAGCGTCCCGGGGATCTGGCGGCAATTCTCACGAATCTTGAAAAGAACGATGTCCTCTTCATTGACGAAATTCATCGTCTGAGTCCCGTTGTTGAAGAGATTCTCTATCCGGCGCTTGAGGACTACCAGATCGACATCATGATCGGAGAGGGGCCGGCCGCGCGATCCATCAAGATCGATCTGCCGCCCTTTACTCTTATCGGCGCAACGACCCGTGCGGGCTCGCTCACCAATCCGCTCAGGGCACGCTTTGGCATCGTCAACCAGCTGCAGTTCTACGGCGAGCAGGATCTCGCCTTCATCATCTCCCGCTCGGCCAGGCTCCTCAATGTCACGATTGACGCTCAGGGAGCGCATGAGATCGCAAGAAGAAGCCGGGGTACGCCCCGCATCGCAAATCGGCTGCTGCGCCGCGTGCGCGACTTCGCCCAGGTACGCCATGACGGCGCGATCACCAAGCCGATTGCCGATGCCGCGCTCAAGATGCTTTCCGTCGATCCGATCGGGCTGGATCTCATAGACAGGAAATTCCTTGGCACCATCATGGAAAAGTTTGCCGGAGGCCCTGTCGGCATCGACAACCTCGCAAGCGCACTCGGCGAAGACCGTGACACGCTTGAGGATGTGGTCGAGCCCTATCTCATCCAGCAAGGCCTGGTGCAGAGGACGCCCAGAGGCCGCATCGCAACGGCCCTCGCATATCGGCACTTCGGGCTCATCGAGCCCCGGGGGACAAACACGGGCGACCTCTTTGCCGAAGCCTGACGGCTTCGGGCCGAGCGCGAGCCCGCCAAGAGAAGCTACTAGCGCCCCGTCGTCAAGCCGTTCTGGCTGGCCCAGAGTGCCGCTTCAACGCGCGTGGCAAAGCGGAGCTTCTTCAGAACGTGCTTCACATGCACCTTCACGGTACCGTCCGAGATCCCGAGCTGCTCGCTGATCTGCTTGTTGCTCAAGCCCGTGGCAATGCACTGGAGCACCTCAACTTCGCGCGGGCTGAGCGTCTCGGCGCTTCTCGAATCATCCGGGAAGGGAGCCGAGCGCAGCGTCATCGCCAACGCATTGGTGAGGATGTCGCTGATCACCATTTCACCACGGGCGACCTTGCCGAGCAAACGGACGAACTCGTCCGCAGTGTGACGCTTGGAGAGGAAGCCATCGGCCTGCGTGCGGATGGCCGCCATGAGCTCAGCCTCGCGGCCCACGGTGATCGTCATGACGCAGCGGCATTCGCGGCCGCTCTTGAGTTTTTCAAGAAGATCCAGAACGGGCGTGCCGGCATCCAGGTCCAGAATGAAAAAATTGGCATCGCCGGCATCCGCAAGAAGCGTCACCTCTTCCAGCTTGCTCGTCTCTCCGGTCAGTTCAAATCCGGGAGAAAAGCGCAGCAGATCGGCCAGCGCATGCCGAAACAGCGGACTCTGGTCAAAAACGACAACGCGAGAGACCACCGCGGAACTTCGAGTCAACATGGTCATAACCGTCTCTCCTTCCTGCTCCTACCACCTTGAGGGACGCCGCTCGCACATGCTCGGCGAGCGACGCTCGCAATCGCCCTAAAGGGGCTCCTCAAAGTGCTCGACCGTGTGCCAGAGCAGGTTGGCGCCGACCATAAAGTCACGGATCTCCATTGCTTCATACGGGTTGTGCGAGCCATGCTGGTTGGCAACAAAGATCATCGCCACCGGCACACCCTTGTTGCCGATCACAGCCGAGTCGTGCCCGGCTCCGCTCGCAAGCCGCCGCACCGGAATTCCGCACTTGGCGGCAGTTGCCGCTAGCCGATTTGAGAGCGCCTCGTTGACGCTTGCCGGCTGTGTTACGAGCTTCTTGTCGAACTCGAACTTGACCCCGCGCTTGTCGGCAACCTCCCCTGCTTCCTTGAGAAGCAGTTCGTGGAAGCGCTCGACCGTGTCAAGCTTCAGACCGCGCATGTCCACCGTAAATGTCGTCTCACCCGGAATCACGCTGATCGCCGACGTAGCGGCAGTCTTCAGAACTCCGATCGTGAAAACCAGATCCTCGCCCTTCTCAAGCCACTCGTCCCAATGGCGGTCCATGCGGTTGATGAGCTCGGCCGTCGCCATCACGGCGTCATGCCGGTACTGCTTGTCGACGGCGCCCGAATGGGCAGTTTCGCCAAGGCACTTCACTGCCTTGTGCCGCACATTGCCGCGGATGCCCGTCACGATGCCCACGCGCTCGGTCTTGCTCGAGTCAAGGGTCGGTCCCTGCTCGATGTGCAACTCGATGAATGCGGCGATTTTCGACAGATCGACGAGCGGGATGCCAGCCGTAATTTCAGCCGGGTTGAAGCCGCACTCGGACATGCACTCCCCAAGTGTTTTGTCAAGCGTACGGTGCTTCAGCGCCGTGTCGGCAAGCGTGAGCTGTCCGGTCAGGGCAAGCGAGCCGACGTAGGCTTTGCCAAAGAAACTCGACTCTTCGCAGCGCATCATGAGCACAACGAAATCCCGTGCGGGAACGAAATTGATCCGGCGCATCCACCAGGCTGTGGCAAGAGCCGCCACAATACCCGCAAGGCCGTCGAAGTTGCCTCCCTGCGGCACGCTGTCCGTGTGGCTGCCCGCTACGATGGCAGGAAGCGTGCGGTCGCGTCCAGGCATTCTCATCCAGACGTTTCCTGCTGCGTCCGTCGTGATCTCAAGACCCAGTTCCTCGCCGATCGTCTTCAGATAGGCGATAACGTCGTTTTCAGTTTCGCTATATCCCTGTCGGGTCACACCGATTCCGTCAACGCTCATCGAGCGGACATGATCAAAAATCTTCTGGCAAAACTTCACGCCATCCCGCTGCAGATCTCCTGCCATTTTTCAATCTCCTGTGTCGAGCCCTGCGAATACCCAAAAATAGGGACTTCGCATATTACTTTCGAATTATGCGACTGATTGGCCGAAAGGATGCTTGCGGCAATGCGGTTCTTTGACCTTGTCCAAACCAAAAGGCGCCTGCCCGCAGAAATCTCCCGCAAACAAGCGCCCTTTGAGGCCGGGCTTTCCGTGCGCCCGGCTCAATCTTCGGATATCGGTTAGCCGAGAATCTTGCCGACCATGCCGATGAACATCCGCAGCCCCGTATCCATGGCCTCCTCATTGACGTCGAAGTTGAACTGGTGGTGGCCGGCCGCACGGTTGGCGCCGTTCACGAAGAAAGCCACCTTGCCGCCGTGGTCCTTGACCCGCTTGGCAAGCAGCGACGCATCCTCGGAGCCGCCGAAGTTCTTGCGATCGACGATCGAGGTGTACTCGGGGATCGTCTTTGCCACTTCGCGCAGCATCTCGACCATCTCGGGATCATTGGCCATGTCGCAGGCCGCTCCCATCGTGCGGATCTCATACTCGCACCCGTAGCTCTTCGCCGAGCCCTCGATGATGTTTCTTGCCTGTTCGGCCATGTAGTCGTTGATCTCGGCGGTTTCACCACGCACCTCCATCACCATAGTCGCGGAGGCGGGAATCACGTTGCGACCGGAGCCGGCACGAAGCACGCCGACGTTCACGCGCGTCATGCCCGAGCCGTGGCGCGGAATGCCCAGCAGCTGAAGCGTTGCCGAAGCGGCGCAGGCGAGCGCGTTGCGTCCGGCATTGGGCTCAACGCCGGCATGAGCGGGCTTGCCCTTGAACGTGACGTCATACTTCACGGTGCACAGGAATCCCCACGGATCAATCACAACCTCGCCATAGGGGCTCACCATGCCGATGTGGGAGGCAAGGAAATAGTCGCAGTCGTCGAGCACGCCCGATGCGGCAACGGCATTGGCGCCGCGCACGCCCTCTTCGGCGGGCTGGAAGACGATCTTCAGGCGGCCCTTCAACTCATCCTTGTGATCGAGCGCCCACTTTGCCACGCACAGTCCCACCGACATATGCGTATCGTGTCCGCAAGCATGCATGCAGCCGTCGCGCAGGGAGCGGAAGCCCTCCTTGTTGGGCAGATGCTCGGGACTATCGGTTTCCTGCACGGGAATGCAGTCGATGTCAAAGCGAAGGGCGAGCGTGGGACCGGGGCGGCCGGTATCCAACACGGCAACACACCCGGTATAGCCTTCGGTTGCCTTGAGGAACTCTTCGGAGACGCCGCGGCTGCGCGCCACCTGCATCGCCTGCTCGACTTCCTTTTCATCGCGGCCGAACACCGCCTCGGGATTGACCACCTTGGTCCCGAGAAGCACTTCGTATCCCCAGCCCTTCAGCTTTTCAGCAAGATAGTTGGTCGTCGTGAACTCAGTCCACCCCAGCTCCGGCCACTGGTGAAGCTCCCGGCGCTGCTCAACGAGCTGCTTGTAGTAGCAAGACAATGCCATTTCGTTTTCTCCTCAACCAAAAGTCCAAGCGAACTGCAACACAACAGTTGCAGCATCATGGCCCAGCACTGCCGCTCGTCCTTGGTTCTCACAGAAGGCAAACGAAGTGCCTTTGGGCTAAACACAACGCAACAGGATACTCCGGTTTTTCCGCTGCGGAGGGAGTGCCGCGGCCCGCTTCGGCGAGGAGAAAAAGCCAATCCCGGAAATGTCGTGAGCACCTGCCGGGATCTTAGATATTTTTCGTTATATCAGGCCGTTATACGCCGCCTTTGAGTGTAACGGAGGATCCGGCTCTCGGCTGCCAGCGCATGGCGCGCCGCTCGATGATCCCAACGCCCCAGTCAAGCACCAGGGCAAAGGCCGTGAGAACCAGAATGCCCGCCATCACGGTGTTGATGTCAAAGACGCCTTCGGCCTGAAGGATGAGGTAGCCAACGCCCTTGGAGGAGCCCAGGTACTCGCCCACCACGGCGCCGACGAACGCCATGCCGACAGATGTATGGAGCGAGGAGAACACCCAGCTCATCGCCGAGGGCGTGTACACGTACTTCATGAGCTGGCCCTTGGACGCGCCCAGCATGCGGGCCGATGCGAGCACATTGGGGTTGACTTCGCGCACGCCCTGGTACACGTTGAAGAACACGATGAAGAACACGAGCGTGACGCCCAGAGCGACCTTGCTTGCAATGCCCAGTCCGAACCACACGGCAAAGATCGGCGCAAGAATCACGCGCGGCATCGAATTCAGCCCCTTGATGAAGGGATCGGCGACGGCTGCCGCAAAGGGCGAGAGCGCAAGCCACATGCCAACCGCTCCGCCCGTCACCGTGCCGATCACAAAGGCAAGCACCGTTTCAACGAGCGTCGTCCACAAATGCACGTAGATGTCGGCATTGGTCACAAACCACTCCCAGATGCGGGCGAAGATCTCAAGCGGTTCGCCAAAGAAGAAAGCCGCCTGAGCATCGTTGTCAAACACCAGCGCAGGAACGAGCCCGGGCTTGGTCATCACGTGCCAGAAAACAAAGATCATCGCGAGAAGGCCGATCTGCCAGGCGCGGAGCCTGAACACGATTTTTCTCGCCTGCTTCATTGCGTTCATTTCTCTTCTCCCCCTGCCCGTTATTTGCCCTTGGTGCGCTGGTAGCCCTTGAGAACCTCTTCGCGCAGAACCGACCAGATTGCCGTATGCAACTCGATAAAGCGCGGCGTCACGCGCACTTCGGCCACATCCCTGGGCCGGGGCAAGTCAATCAGGAACTGTCCGATCGGATGGCTCTCGGGACCGGCGCTCATCACCACGACCCGGTCGCTCATGGCGATGGCTTCGTCCAGGTCATGCGTGATGAAGAGCACGGCCTTTCGCTTGGCCGCCCAGAGCGCAAGCAACTCGTTTTCCATGAGCTGCCGGGTCTGAATGTCAAGAGCTGAAAACGGCTCGTCCATCAGAATGATGTCCGGATCCATGATGAGGGTCTGGGCCATGGCGACGCGCTTGCGCATGCCGCCAGAAAGGTGGTGGGGATAGCTGTTTTCGAATCCTGAGAGCCCGACGCGGCTAAGCCACTCGACCGCCCGGTCGCGGGCCTCGGATTTGTTCATGCCATTGAAGACAAGACCTGCGCAGACATTGTCCACGGCGCTCATCCAAGGCATCAGGCTGTCGGCCTGGAACATGTAGCCAGCCCTTCGGTTGAGCCCCTCAAGGGGCTCGCCGAAGATGCGCACCGTTCCCTGGCTCGGCTCGAGCAGTCCCGCGCTCATGTTGAGCAGCGTTGACTTGCCGCAGCCCGTGGGCCCCACCACGCTCACAAACTCACCGGTTCCCACGGTGAGGTTGACGCCGCGCACTGCGGTGTACTGGGAGAGCGATCCTCCGTCCTCACTGAGGAACGTGCAGGAAATATCCGTGAGTTCAATTGCCGGTCTTGTCATTTCTCTTTTTTCTTTCTGTAGGCTTAACCAAAGTCCAAAACCCGTTCACCCGAATTACATCGGATACTTCTTGTGCGCCTTCTTCACGAACTCGTTGGTGTAGACGGCCTCAAGGTTCGGCTTGGCGCCGGCGAGCTTCGGATCAACGGCCTGCAGCGCCCGGAAGGACGTCTCAGGAGCACCCTTGGGGAAGTAGCCGTCCTTGGACAGGGCCGGGCGATTCTTCAGGAACCCAGCGATGTAGATGTCCTTGTTGCCGAGGAAGTAGGACTCGGGAACGACCTTGACGATGTCTTCTGCCGTTGCCGTGGCAAGCCAGCGGTCGGCACGCACGATGGCGTTGGCAAGCCCCTGAACGATGTCCGGATTCTTCCTGATGTACTTCTCGGGAGCGTACAGGCATCCGGCCACCATCGGGCCGCCGAAGATCTTGTCGCTTTCCTCGACGTTGCGCGTATCGGCGGCGATCGTCACAAGCCCGTCCCTTTCAACCGTGGCAAGCGCCGGGTCGAGGTTGGCAAAGGCGTCGATCTGGCCGGATCGCATCGCAGCGACGCTCGCAGAGGAAGCGCCCACGCCGACAAAGGAGACCTCGCTGGGCTTGACCCCGCCCTGAGCGAGGGCAAAACTCGCCATCACCTGGGAGTTCGAACCGGGAGCCGTCACGCCGATCTTCTTGCCCCGAAGATCCGCGACGCTCTTGAAGTTGGGCACCGTCTTGTTGCTCACGGCAAGCACAACCTGAGGCGCACGTCCCTGAAGCACGAAGGCGCGCATCGGCTGGCGCTTCAACTGCATCTTGATCGTATGCTCAAAGGCGCCGGAAACCACATCGGCAGAACCGCCGACCACTGCCTGCAGAGACTTGGAACCGCCCTGGAAGTCGATGATCTCGACATCAAGCCCCTCGTCCTTGAAGTATCCCAGGCTCTCGGCGATCGACAGCGGCAGGTAGTAGTAAAGAGCCTTCCCGCCGACGGCGATCTTCACGCTCTTTGCCTTGGCGGCAAAGGCGCTCGGGACGCAGGCGGTTGCAGCACAGGCGGCAGCGGCGGAAATGAGTTGTCTGCGGGTAATCATGTTTTTGCTCTCCAATAAAAAAACGCACATCCCAGAAGAAGGGTGTGCGTCTGTTCCAAAAGGTACTGCTTGTGGGCCTTGCATCCCGGACGGCCCTATGCCGCCCAGTTTGCCCGAGACCGTCTAACGGGAGTGTGCACCGACGCACAAAGCCACGCTCCCCGGCTCGCCTAGAGCTAGAGATAGCAGAACTAGCGACAGAGCAAGCGCGCTGCGCTGCTTTCCGCTGATTGTGTCTGCCTGTGCCTTCATGTCGAAAGTGCCTGTTGATCTCGTATCACGACTTCAAGTCGAAGCCGAGCGGAAAGATATCCGATTTACCGTACAACTGTCAAAATTTTTTCGCAAATTTAGGCACTTATGCCTAGGATTTATCGCGTTTGCGATCGGCAATCGCCGCCGAAAGAGTCGGTGCGTCGGTGTATTCAAGCTCTACGCCCACGGGCAGTCCGCGCGCGAGGCGGGTCACGCGAAGATTCGGGGCGTGGCGGCGCAGCAGCGCGGTGAGCATGTGCGCCGTCGTCTCGCCTTCGGCCGTATAGCTCGTGGCGATCACAACCTCGCGGACCGGCTCGGAGCGGAGTCTCTCGAGAAGCTTCTGTACGCCAAGTTCCGCGGGCCCGACGCCCTGAATCGGGTTCACCCGTCCCATGAGCACGAAATACACGCCCCTGTAGGCAACGCTCGCCTCGATCGCCGCCTGGTCAGCGGGCCTCTCAACCACGCAGATGACTTCGCCGTCCCGGCTGGCGTCCGAGCACACGGGACACAGATCGGGCGCTGTCGTGAGCGTATTGCAGCGCGGACACTGATGCGCATGCTCAAGCGCCTGCGTGAGCGTGCGCGCCAGGTTCTGTGCGAGATCGCGCTTGTCAACGAGCAGAGAGCCGACGATGCGGGACGCGGACCTGGGGCCGAGTCCCGGAAGATCGGCAAAGAGCTCCGTCAAGTTTTCCAAAAGTTCATCAGCATGCTCAGACATCGTGGCTTCGCTCTTGATCCTTAGCTGGCGCCGCCGCGCCAAAAAAATCCCTTCCGAAAATTGTACATCTCGCCAAAAGGCCGATAATGCGTCTATCGATTCGTCGAGAAGCTCAGGAGCATGTCATGCAGCGCAGGCCAATTCATCGCGGAGGAATCCTCTCAGCCGGATATGATCGTGATCGCCGCATACTGGAAATTGAGTTTGATACGCACCGGGTGATGCAGTATCAGGGCGTCGGCCGTGAAATCGCAGAGCGATTCCTCACGTCGGCCTCGCCGCTATCGCATTTCAGAGATGAAATCGAAGGCGAGTACACCGCCGTCGAGGCCGGTTCCCAATCCGCAAAGGCCTCTGCGGGCGGCAAGAAGAAAAAGTCCATCGACGAATTAAAGCGCCTGTTCGGCGAATAATCCCGGCAAATGAGAAACCCGGCCTCACTCGAAAGCCGGGTTCTTCCACACGCAACGCCGCTCTTTCGGCGGCGTTGTCTTTTCACTAGGGTTGCGTGACGGCCTGGGGTTGCGCAGTCGGCGCAGCAACGTAGCCCTGAATCTTGGCCCGCTCCTGCTCAAGCTTCACATCCACCATGTCCTGAGCACGATTGGCGATCGCCTCCTGCTGGGCTTCGGTCGTGCGCACTCTGGCGCGCATCTCGCGCAGCTGCAGGCGCTTCATTTCCATATCGATCTCATAGTTCTCATCGTCACGCTTTTCAGCCTTGGCGGCCTTGCGTGCGCGCTCCTTGGCGGCAGCTGCGGCTGCCTGCTTGCGGGCCTTCTCGGCCTTAAGGCGAGCCGCCTCACGAGCCCGAAGCTTGGCCTCGGCCTGCGCCTTGACGTCCATGTAGTTCATGTGCACGGCCTGGATCTGCGCGTCCATCGGGCTCATGACGGCCGCTCCAGGGCCTCCGGGCTGAACGAAGTCAGGAGGAACCTCCTGCGCATTGACACCAGCGCAGAAAACCATGGCAGCAACTAAAGCGATTTTCTTCATATGACGAACTCCTTAGCCACTTAATTTATCTCTGAGGCTGCGGGCAGCCATAGGGGTTGTTCGGCTGAATGCGTGTCTCGTTGGGCGCGGGCGACACCATGATGGCGAGGCCGACCTTGTACTCGCAGGGACGGCCGACCTGAGCCGAATTGAAGATCCGGTTGCCCTGACGATACGTGATCTGAACGCCATCAACAAGCGTTGTCGCGGAATTGCCGCCGACCGCACTGCCAGCCATGTGCCCGAGAGCACCGCCAGCCACGCCGCCCACCACGCGGTTGCTCGTGTGGTGGTGGTTATGACCGCCGATCGCGGCACCGGCAATCGCACCGAGGATCATGCCCACATTTGCCGCCCTCTGCATGCTCTCGGAATTGTCAACAGCGACGCGCGCAGGGCCAATGGCGATGATGTTCACCGTCTGCACTTCCTGAGCCTGGTTGACTTGCCCTGCGTGATAGACATCGGAGCGATACACGTCGCCCGTATTCGCGCAACCGCCAAGAACCATGGCTGCTGCCGAGATCATGATCATCGAAACCTTCTTGTTCATATCCGTTCCCTTGCGGTTAATTAACGCATGCCGGCGGTAACCCGCCCTTGCGGCACACTTTACCGAATGTTTGCTTGTTTGTCTGTCTGAACAGCCGTTCAGTAACAGTTCGAAACATGACCTAACAGCGACTTTACTCACATGCGCCATCCTGTTTCCGAGCGGTCATTTGCGGCTCGTCATTACCCAGCCCCGGTCTATTCTCACGCGCCTGACAAAGCCGCCCTTGACAGCGCCTTTACTGACCACTTGACGATATTGTTTTCCATCGCGTTACAAATGGCGATCTTAGGCAATCGCGCATTTTGTAAGGCTATACTGCCCCTATCCATCCAGACCTCGCATAGCGTCCCAGTCCCATGTCCTCGATCCCACAAAACTCCCTGGCGGCCATCGGCCGGTTGATTTCACTCGGATTCGGAGCCGAGCGGCGACAGAAACTCGCCCAGCAGATCGAGGGCGGATTTTCTCCGCGCACGGCAGCTGTTTTTTCCGAAACCCGGCAGGGCAAGGACGCATGGACTTCCTACCTCGCGCTTTTGCGGCACTTCTTTGGCTTTGCCTTCGATCCAGACAATTGCCGAAAACTCCAGAGCCCCTTCGAGGTTTCGCTCAAGGCGATTGCCGTGACACCCAATCTGTGGATCGCTCGACTCCAGGGTTCATCGCATCAGCTCGCCTCGATCCCCGATGCCGGCAATTCCAAGTTGTTTTACGACTTTCACTTTGCCAGACGCCCTGGAAGTGACGTTCCTGAAATCCGGCTTTTTGACTGGCAGCAGCCGCTGCCTCTTGATGCATCCGAGACGCTGGTCGTCATCATTTCCCGCGCAAAGCTTGAGACAATCACGGGCGATCTCTCGCACCTTTGCGGGCAACCTCTTGCCATAGACGAAAGCTACGCCCGCCTCATCGGAGACTTCTTTTTCAGATCCTTCGAGACACTCATCGACAACGACAGTGTGCAGGTGGAAGTAAGCGTCGTGGCCGCCCTGATCGATCTGCTGATCGGAATCTGCGGCCAGCTGAAGACTTCGTCCGAAAAGCAGGGAAACCGGGCGACGCTGCTTCGCCTTGCATTAAGGTACATCGATTCGCATTTCCTGGATCCGAAGATCTCGCCGGCCACCATCTCCGCGCAACTCAACATCTCGCAGAGCTACCTCTACGACATCTTCGCCACGCAGAACATCTCCGTGTCCGACGAAATCTGGAACCGACGCATCGCCAGAGCGCACAAACTGCTTCAGGAACCCGATCTGCGCGACAAGAGCCTGGCGGACATTGCTTCCGACTGCGGCTTTACAAGTCAAGCGCACTTCTCGCGCCGCTTCAAGAATCTGTACGGAATCTCTCCGATGGCGTTCCGCAAGACGGCTCTTGCAAGCAGCCCGCGCCACCCAGAGAAATCCGCCGACTAGAGCACGTAGCGGGACAGGTCCTCGTCGGCTGCAAGCTCGCCAAGCCGCTCGCGAACATAGGCCTGATCGATCG
>DNLN01000058.1:0-16175 GCA_003488465.1 Sutterella sp.
AGTCAATAACTGATGCAGCTATAGATAGATTCAATATACAAGTTGTTCCCGAAGATACTGTTGTTGTTAGTTTCAAGCTAACCGTGGGCAGAGTTGCAATTACCAGTTCCCCTATGGCAACTAACGAGGCTATTGCTCACTTTCAGGCTACTTCGCTTAGTCAAGTCCCTTATATTTATGAATACTTGCGGAATTTTCAGTACGATACTCTAGGAAATACATCTTCAATTTCAAAGGCCGTTAACTCAAAAATTATCAAGTCAATGCCTTTTGTTATGCCAGATGGCGAAGTTATGGAAAAGTTCTACGCCTTGGCTAAAGACATATTCAAATTGATTAAATCGAAAACAAAAGAGAATAAACTACTAATAGAGTCAAGAGATTTGTTACTGCCAAAACTCATGTCTGGCGAAATTGAGGTATAGGAAATAGAAAATGCCATACGAATATACCGAGAACAAACTGGTTCAACAGAACGCTCTGGCTCTTCTGAAGGAGTTAGGCTGGAAAACGGCCAATGGCTATCAGGGCGAAACTTATGGACTGGATGGCACCTTTGGCCGCCTAAGCGAACGTGATGTTGTTCTGCTCAGGTATTTCCGTGCCGCGATGCATCGCCTCAACCCTTGGTTGGACGATCGTCAGATGCAGGAGGTTGAGGACAAGCTAAGGGCGCATCTGTCCACAGCTTCTCTCATTCAAACCAACGAGGAGAAATACCTACTGCTGCGTGACGGGATAAACGTTACGGCCCGGGATGAAAGCGGCACCGTTTACACAAGAAAGGCTCTCGTTTTCGATTTCCAGAATCCCGACAATAACGATTTCCTCGCCATCGAGGAGTTTTGGGTACAGGGCGATTACTACCGCCGCCGTGCCGACATTGTGGGATTTGTCAACGGTCTGCCGCTGCTCTTTGTCGAGCTCAAGCACCCTGATGTCGAAGTCAAGGTTGCCTACGATGGCAACTACACGGACTACCAGGACACGATCCCGCAGCTCTTTTTCTACAACGCCATGGTCATGCTCAGCAATGGCAGCCAGTCCAAAGTGGGCACCCTTGGCAGCAAGTTCGAGTTCTTCCATGAGTGGAAGCGTCTCAAGGAGGAAGATGCTGGCAGTGTTGAGTTGGAAACCATGCTCAAGGGCATGTGCAACCGTGCGAACTTCCTTGACCTATTTGAAAACTTCATCCTCTACGACCACTTCGGAGGACGCACTTCCAAGATCCTTGCCCGGAACCACCAGTATCTTGGCGTGAATGAGGCCGTCAAGGCCTATCAGGAGAGGAAACTGCGCCAGGGCAAGCTGGGCGTTTTCTGGCACACGCAGGGCAGCGGCAAGAGCTACTCGATGGTGTTTCTCGCTCAGAAAATCTGCCGCAAGGTCAAAGGATCGCCAACCATTGTTGTCCTGACAGACCGCGAGGAGCTCAACAAGCAGATCAGCACGACATTCGAGTGCTGCGGAATGCTTTCGGGGGCCAAGGCCAGTTCTTGCATTGCCAGAAGCGGCGAGGACTTGCTTTCAAAACTGCGCGGCAACCCGAGGTTTATCTTCACCCTGATTCAGAAATTCAATCAGGACAGCCCCGAGCCCATCATTCCGGATCACGACATTCTGATCCTCTCGGACGAAGCGCACCGCAGCCAGAACGGCATCTTTGCCGAGAACATGGTCAAGCTCCTGCCCACGGCTTCACGCCTGGGCTTTACCGGCACGCCGCTGTTCCTCGACAACAACATCACCGAGCGCACATTTGGCGGGTATCTCTCGGTCTATGACTTCAATCGAGCCGTAGATGACGGCGCAACAGTGCCGCTCTATTACGAGAACCGGGGTGAAAAGCTCAAGAACATTGAGAATCCCGAGCTGACGGACAAGATCCTGAAAGCCATTGAAAACGCCGATCTGTCCGATGAGCAGGAAGAGAAACTGGAGAAGGAGTTCCAAAAGGAAATTCACCTGCTCACGGCCGAACCGCGCCTGCGCGCCATTGCCGAGGATTTTGTCAAGCACTACAGCGACCATTGGGAAACGGGCAAGGCCATGTTCGTGTGCCTGAACAAGGTGACTTGCGTTCGCATGTACAACTTTGTCCAGGAATACTGGACAGAGGCTATTTCCTCGCTGGAAAAAGAGATCTCCTCCGGGACAGTCTCGCAGCAGCAGGCTCTTGAACTGCAGCGCAAGCTCGACTGGATGAAACAGACGGAAATGGCCGTTGTCATCAGCCAAGAGCAAAACGAGATCAAGACCTTCCAGACCTGGGGGCTGGATATCCTTCCGCACCGTGAAAAAATGGTCAAGCGGGAACTCGACAAGGAGTTCAAGGATCCTGAAAATCCGTTCCGTATCGTTTTTGTCTGCGCCATGTGGCTCACGGGATTTGACGTGAAGTGCCTGTCGAGCATCTACTTCGACAAGCCTCTCAAGGCTCACACGCTCATGCAGGCCATCGCCCGCGCAAACCGTGTTTCCGAGGGCAAAACCAATGGCCTGATCGTGGACTACATCGGCATTGTCAAGGCTCTGCGGCTGGCGCTTGCCGACTACACGGCAAATGTGGGTCGCGTGAGTGGTGGAAAGACTCCCACCATTGACAAGAAAGCCCTCGTGGAACAGTTCATGCAGGCCATTTCCGAGGTTGAGGAGCTTCTGGTCAGGGCTGAGTGCCCGCTTCTCGAACTATTGGCCGCCACGGGTTTCCAGCAAATTGCCGTGCTTGCCGAGATGGCCGATCGCGTGTGCGCCAGTGTCGAGCTGCGCAAGCAGTTCAACTCCCGAGCTTCGTTTATTCTCAAGGCTGCCCGATATCTGAACCGCGAGGAGTTCACGCAGGCCAGTCTGGAAAAACATGATGCGATCCATGCCATCTACAACCGGATCAACCGTAGCCGCCCACATCCCGACAATACGCCCCTAATGGTCGAACTCAATCGGATTCTCAACGAGTACGTCGAGGTTGAGTCCGCACAAAAATCGGTCGAGTTCGACATCAGCAAGATCGACTTCAACCGTATCAAGGATCTCTTTGCCAAGGTCAAACAGAAAAATCTTGCTCTGAAGGATCTGAGCGAGTTGATCGAAGCTGCGCTCAAAACCATGGTCGAGGCGAACAAGACCCGCGCCGACTTCCTTAAGCGCTACCAGGAAATCATTAGCGCATATAACAAGGAGCAGGACAAGACCGAAATCGAAGCGGTGTTCCAGAAGTTGTTGGAACTCACAAAGCAATTGTCCGAGGAGAAGGAGCGCTATGTCCGGGAGGGCTTCAGCAGTGAAGAGGAGCTTGCGATCTATGACCTGCTCAAACAGGACAGTCTGACCAAAGACGAGATCAAGCAGATCAAGAGCCTTGCCAAGGAGCTGCTTGCCAAGGTCAAGGCAAAGATTGCCGAGTTCGATCACTGGACGGATAAGCCCGAAACCAGGGCTGCCGTGGATATTCTCATCCGCGACACGCTGTGGGCTGAGCTGCCTCCGAGCTATGACGAAAGGTTGGAGAAGTGCCGCAATGATCTCTTTGAGCACATGCGCACCCATTATTGGCATTTGCCGATGAGCACTGTGCCTGCTGCCCAGAGCGCTGGAATGTACGTATAGGCTTCCCAAAGGAGAACGATTCCCGATGTCCAAACTCAACATTGACCAGAAAGTTGTCGAAGCCCTTTTCAATGACAAGCACGCCGATTACCTCATTCCCGACTACCAGCGCCCTTATGCCTGGGAGGAGGACGAGTGCTCGACGCTTTGGGAGGATCTGTTCTCTTTTGCGTTTCCCGGGGATGACTCCGATAGTTTCAACCGGCCTGTTTGCCTCTAAATTTTTCCCGAGCCATACGTAGCAACGCCAAATTGGCTCGGGAACGAGCTATCGCTTGAACCAGTCCGGTATCTCGCGGTAGGCGTCGGGGTAGCCCAAGCGTCGGGCTATGTCGTGCTGCCGAGTGGTAACCTCCTGCCAATAACCATTGCCGTCTGAGTCAAAGATGACTCGCGGCGTCTCCAGCCAGTTTTTCAGCTCGTTAAACGTCATCTCGGTGTCCAGCGGTTTAAGCTCCTTGCTCTCTCCCTTGCCGGGCGTTTCTTCGGGCGGCTCATGCATCAGCTTGAGCAGTTGATTGAGGATCGTCATGGCCGCAAATGAGATGACGAATCGTCCTTCCATCGTTTCATCTTCATGTGACCGGATCGTGCCCATGTCGATGCTTGATTTACCCGACTTGAATGTCTTCTCAATCAAGTCGCGCATGTGATACTGCTCCAGCGCCTGCTCGGCAGTGCACTCCATGGTGGTGACGTTGCAGAAGATTCCAAAGTAGCGCACTGCTGCGTCGATCGCTGCGTCATCCTGCACGAGCGGCGTTTTACCCGGCTTGCCGACACCGGTCTTGAAATATTTCATCAGCGGGCTCTTCAGAAGCGGACACTCTTCATTTTTGTTCTTGGGACTGGGCTTCCAGCGGATCCACTCCTCTTCAAATTTTTCGAGCCGCTCGTAGAAATGGTTGTTCTCGTCCTCCGACTTGCGGTCGCTTCGATAGACATGAACCCAAACAGAGCGCTGCTTGCCATCTTCGAACTGCGGACTGCAGGGAACCGTGCAGCCCCAGCAGTTCTGCTTGCGTATGCGGCATTGATTGAGCCACAGTTTCGGCATTGCCTTCTCGATGGCGTCCTTGACCCAATTGGAATCACTCTTGGCAGCCATGATGATTCGGCTGCCCGCATCAATGAAGCTCGCAATGTTTGGCAGTGAGAAGTAACCGCGGTCGACAACAGCCGCAAACACACGCTTGCCGCCCGAGAGTTCATCGAAGCGGAACAGCATGTCCTGCACAGTCGTGACGTCGGTGATGTTGCCGGGCAGCAGTCGGAACAGCACCGGCATTCTGGTCTTGTGCCCGACAAGCAGGATCAAGCCAACCTGGCGGTGGTAAGCGCCATCCTTGCCTTTGCCCTTCATGACATTTGTGGCGTGGGCATCGGAAGAGATCTGCGTTGCATCATACGAGAGCAGTTCATCTTCAGGCAGTCGCCTCAATCGCGACTGAAAGAATGCTTTCCTCCAGCCGGTAACTTGCGACAGCCCCGCGAAAAAGTCTGTCATTTCCTTGGCGGGGATCGAATCTGTGCACGGAAGAAGCTTGTTCTTCGCCCAAGAGTCAAACAGATAGCCGCAGTTCTGGGACGTGTGAAGCCAGTGGAAAGCAATCGAGAGGATGGCTTTGGCCGCTTGCTCTCCCCAAACTGCCGTCAAATCCTCGATGAGGCCGAGATCCCTGGCGATGGCGTAATAGATCGGGAACTCGGCCGCCTGCCTCGTGTCGAGAGCGCCGGCGATTCGTATCGCTTCATTGACGGGAAGCACACTCTCCGGCAGAAGTTTTTTCTTGCCGCGGCGATTGAAATTCTGCCGGTATTGTTCATTGCTGTAGTACCGATTGTCAATGACATACCCGATGTACTCTCGCTTTTCCAGTCCCCGGCCTTTTTCCTTGCTCCAGAAGTAATGCCGCTCAACAACTCGGAGCATGCCCCGATCGTTGACGATCCTTGCTTTGTGGTTGCTTCGCGGGAAGTTTTCGACGCTTTCGGGAGCTGGTATTTTTGCGTTACCAGACATGATTGAATCCTCATTGGCTACGTATGTTTATTATATCATAAACATACGTAGCATGCAAAAGAAAACCCAAGAATTTCAAGGATTTTTTCGAAAAACTTGGGTTCCTACGGCTGGTTCAGGAAAAATTTAGAGTTTGCCGCAGGTGAAGTCACGGGCGGCATCCATGGTGCAAACCGTCTTGGCGGCAACGCCGTGTGCGACATCATGACGTTCGGCCGTCTGGCCGGCCGCAGTGCGGCGCAGAAGGCTGCTGCCAAATAGCGTCTGTCGGCAATTCCGATGAATGAAGGGCCGGGGAGGTGATCTTCCCCGGCTCAGCCGTGTCTGGAGGCATCGGGGCGAAAGACGGGATCAGAGCGTCTTTTCGTCCGAGGTGCACAGGTGCGAAATGGGACATTGATTGCACAGGGGCTTTCTTGCCTTGCAGCAATACCTGCCGTGCAGCAAAAGCCAGTGGTGCGCGTTCTTCAGAAACTCGGGCGGAGTGATCTTCGAGAGTTTTTCCGAGACCTCATCGGGCGAGTCACCCCGAGCAAGTCCTGTTCTGTTTGCGACCCGGAAAATGTGTGTGTCGACCGCAATCGTGGGTTCTCCAAAGGCGACATTGAGAACGACCTTGGCGGTCTTAGAGCCCACGCCGGGAAGCGAGACAAGCTGATCGTAATTCCGGGGAACTTCGCCAGCGAACTTCTCGCAGAGCATCCGGCAGGCCGCAATGACGTGCTTGGCCTTGTTGCGGTATAAGCCGATCGTGCGGATGTAATTCTCCAGGCCCTCCTGGCCAAGTTCAAGAATCGCCTGCGGCGTGTTCGCTGCCGCAAAGAGTTTTTCAGTCGCGAGATTGACGCTCTTGTCGGTCGCCTGCGCAGAGAGCATGACAGCAACAAGAAGCTCGAACGGCGAGCTGAAGTTCAGCTCGGACTTGGGTGACGGGCGCTCGGCCGCGAGGAGCGCATAGAGCTCGTGGATCTTGGCTTTGTTCATGGCTTTTTCGCCGAAAGCGCACGAACCCTGGCCATGACGTCTGCCATGACGGCTTTCTTCGTCTGCGCCGAATGGCTGCGCTCGGCGTTGATGCGCTCGGCCGTCTGCTTCTGACGCGTCTGGCGCTGCTCGTACGCGGTGCGTGCGCGAGCAGCCCTTTGTTCATTCCAGCTCGTTCCATCCTCGACCATGGAAATGCAGTCCATGGGGCAGGGGGCGACGCACAGGGCGCAGCCCGTGCACTGGTCTTCTATGACGGAAAAAAGATGCTTGGGGGCTCCGGTGATGGCGCCGACAGGGCAGGCAGCCGCGCAGAGCCGGCAGCCGATGCAGCGGGCGGCATCCACGCGCGCCACGGCAAACGGGGCTTCGTGTCCGTATTCGGGGTCCAGTTCGATGACGGACCGCCCAGTGACGGCGGCGAGCTTTGCAATGCCAGCCGCTCCTCCGGGTGCGCAGCGGTTGATCGGAGCGCCTGCGGCGATGCTCTCGGCGTAGGCGCGGCAGCCGTTGCATCCGCACTGACGGCATTGCGTCTGCGGCAGAACGGCCTCAATCCGGTCGATGAGCATGGGGGCTTGAAACTTCAGATCCAGAAGTTCTCAACGAGAACCTGGCCGGGATTGCCGCCGCGGGGACTGACCATGCCGAGGCTCTTCAGATAGTCCCGGACGCCCTTGACCATGCCGGGGTTGCCGCAGAGCATGGCGCGGGAGTGATCCTTTTCGATCTGGATGTCGGCGAGCGACTGCAGGGAGCCGTCGGCAAGAGCATCGGGGATGCGCTTGGTGATCATGGCGTTCGGCTCGCGCGTCACGGCGCAGATCACCTGCAGCTTGGGGCTGCGGCGGACCATGCGGGCCACGTACCCGGTCTCATCCCATGTGCGCACGCCGTGCACGAGGATCACGTTTTCGTACCGATCCATGATGGCGGAATCGGACGTGACGGCCATGAAGGGGGCGACGCCCGTTCCTGAGCCGAAGAGCCAGAGGTCCTTGCCGCCCTGTTCGAGCCTATCGGCTAGGAGCATGCCGCCCACTTCGCTGTCAAGATAGACCTCGTCGCCGTCCTTGAGCGCGTTCATCTTCGGAGAGAGCTGGCCGCCCTTGACGTTGGCGATGAAGAAGTCGACGGTCTCGGAATTGCCGACGCTTGCAATGGAGTAGCAGCGCATGACCTGCTCTTCGCCTACCTTGAGTCCGAGCATTGCGAACTCGCCGGTGCGCCAGGAGAAGCCCTCGGGGCGGGCGATCTGCAGATAGATCACGTTGCTCGCAACTTTCTCAGCTTTTGCAACATGGGTTTTCAGAAGCGACATTTCAATCTCCTTGACGCGATGCGGCCTTCCGGGAAGGAACGTTAGCGGATCAGGTACTTTAACTTGCCCTTGACGTCGCGCCACTGATCGGCGTCGTCCGGATAGGGCTTCTTGCGGGTGATCGAGGGCCACTGCTTGGAGAGTTCTGCGTTGATGGCGATGAATTCCTGCTGATCCTCGGGGACATCCTCTTCGCAGAAGATCGCCGCTTCAGGGCACTCCGGCACGCACACGGCGCAGTCAATGCATTCGTCGGGATCGATCACCAGGAAATTCGGGCCTTCGCGGAAGCAGTCAACCGGGCAGACGTCGACGCAGTCGGTGCGCTTGCAGTTGATGCATCCTTCGCAAACTACATGGGCCATTTGGGTTCTCCAATATTTTTTGTTGCAAGAAAAAACAGGGTGAAAAATTGTAGGCAAAAATTCTTTGTTTCGTCTGAATTCAGGCGCACGCCCGCACAAGCCGGGAGGTTTGCGATTCCTGCCCGAGAAGGTACTGGCGCCATGCTCGGGCGGCAAGCCGGTTCTCGGTCATGTGGTCGCGCCAGCGGCTCCAGGCTGCAGAGGGAAGTTCTCCGCTGTTGAGCCCGAGTTCAAGGTCGAGCCAGCACTGATGCGCCTCACCGTCGGCAAAGCGCGCGCCGTACAGCTTTTCAAAGGCGCGCATTTTTGTCAGATGCGTCTGCTCGCTTTGCGGGTAGAGCGTCCAGATGAGCGGGACGCCGGCAAGCTGAGCGCGAACGACGCTGTCCTCGCCGCGCACGAGCGCTGCATCAGCGCTCCAGAGAATCTTGTCGAAGTCCTTCTGCGGAAGCATCGGGCAGAGGATTGCGTGCACATGCGAGGGGGCGCCGAGCCGCTGGAGTTCTTCCAGAAGCGTCTTTGAGGCCGCGCCCGGCGCGAGCAGCAGCTGAACGGGTCTGGCGTCCTTGGCAAGGCTTTGCGCGAAGCTCTTCACGGGCGTTGTCGGATAGGTGAAGAAAAAGAGGCTGAAGGGGTGGTCCGGCTCGGCCCCGAGACTGGCAAGAAAGCTCCTTCGCTCATGAGCGGCCGCAAATTCGGCCTGGCGCTTCTCGAGATCCCTTTCCCGGATGATGCCGCCCGTTGCCTGCGTAAAGCCCGGGAAGAAGAATGTCTTTGGGTAGCCGTAGCGCGGATGCGGGCTGTTCAGGCCATGCATGTCCGCGGCATAGTCCTCGGCCGTGAGGTAGTCGAGCGCAAAGACCTTGCAAGGGGCCGCGCTTTCGAACCGTTTGGCGATCGCCGCTTCATAGCGCTCGGGCAGAAAGCAGGAAAAGGCTTCGATCACGACATCGGCCGCCTCCTGGGGCGCCGCGTCGAACACATCGTCCCAGAGCTCGACCTCAATGCCGAGCGCCTTTTGCGAGCGTTTCGCCGGGTTCACTTCCGGAACCATCTGCGCGAGCGTGGCGGGCAGATCGATCACAAGGCGCACGCTCCAGCCGTGCTCGAGCGATAAACTGCGGGCTAGGCGCCAGGCGATCCCGGCGTCGCCGAAGTTGTCGATGACTTTGCAGAAAATGTCGCACGCGGGCATGGAACATGGACTCCCTGGAACAAAAAAAGACTCCGATCAGCCTTACGGACTACAGACAGCAGCTTGCCGCCCTCCCAGGACTGCCCGGCGTCTACCGATATTTTGACGCAGAAGACTGCTGCCTGTACGTCGGCAAAGCCCGTGATCTGAAAAAGCGCGTGAGCTCGTACTTCATGAAGAACGACCACAGCCCGCGGATCGCGCTCATGGTGGGCAAGATCCGCGCGCTTGAGATCACGGTCGTGCGCTCGGAGGCAGAGGCGCTGCTGCTCGAACACAACCTCATCAAGTCCCTCGAGCCCAAGTACAACATCGTTTTTCGCGACGACAAGAGCTACCCGTATCTGAAAATTTCCGCCGATGAATTCCCCCGCGTGTCGTTTTACCGCGGGGCCGTGGACAGGAAGAACCGCTTTTTCGGGCCGTTCCCGAATTCCGGATCGGTTCGCGAGGCGATCAGCGTGCTGCAGAAGACGTTCCGGCTGCGCACGTGCGAGGAGGGCGTGTACCGCAACCGCTCCCGCGCCTGTCTGATGGGGCAGATGGGCCGGTGCTCGGCGCCCTGCGTCGGAGCGATCAGCAGGCAGGACTATGCCCGCGACATCGAGGGCGCGCTGGATTTTCTCGAAGGACGCACCGATCAGCTGATCGAGCGGTTCCGGCAGAAAATGCTCGAGGCAAGCGAAAGGCTCGAGTATGAAAAGGCTGCGTTTTTCCGGGATCGGGTGACGGCGCTCAGCAATGTCGCAAGACAGCAGGCCGTCGAGACGACCGGCGCGGATACCGATGCCGACATCATCGCCGTGGCGATGCGCGAGGATGTGGTCTGCGTGAATCTGGCGATGGTCCGTGGCGGGCGGCATCTCGGCGACCATGCGTTTTTTCCGGCGATCGCCAAAGGAACCGGCGGATCCATCGACGCGCAGGAAGTGTTCGAGGCGTTCGTCTCGCAGCACTACCGCGGCATGCAGATGCCCGACGTTGTGATCAGCTCGGCCTGCCGCAGCGGCCAGCAGGCCGCCGACCTGCTCAGTGAACTCGCGGGCCGCAGAATCGTTTTTGTCCACGAACCGCAAAGTGCGAGGCGGCGCTGGTTGGAAATGGCCGAGCAGGGAGCTCAGATCGCGCTCATGCGGCATCTTGCGGAGATGGGCGGCGAGAGGCGCCGGGTCGACGATCTCTTCCGGGTTCTCGATCTCGGCAGCGACGAGGAGGACAAGGCAAAGCTTCACATCGAATGCTTTGACATCTCGCATACGGCTGGCGAGGCGACTCAGGCCTCCTGCGTCGTGTTCATGGGACAGAGGATGGACTCCTCCCGCTACAGGCGCTTCAACATCGAGGGCGTTACGCCCGGGGACGACTACGCCGCCATGCGCCAGGTGCTGCAGCGCCGCTACATGCCGGTTGCGCGGGGCGAAGCGCCGCTTCCCACGATCGTGCTCGTCGATGGCGGCCGCGGTCAGGTGCACATGGCCAAGGACATCTTCAACGAGCTCGGCCTGCCGATCTCCGTGATCGTGGGCGTTGCCAAGGGCGAGGGGCGAAAGACGGGACTTGAGACGCTCATCTTTGCCGACGGGCGCGAGCCGCTTGTTCTGGGCGGCGAGAGTCCGGCCCTCATGCTGATCGCCATGATCCGCGACGAGGCCCACAGGTTCGCCATCACGGGAATGCGCGCCAAGCGAAGCCGCACCCGGCAGGTGAGCCGGCTCGAGGACATCGAAGGGATCGGCCCCAAGCGCCGGCAGGCTCTGCTCACGCGCTTTGGCGGCATGAAGGCGCTTAAAAACGCCAGCATGGAAGATATCGCTACAATTAACGGGATATCCCGAGCCTTGGCTCAGAGAATTTTCCTTCAATTGCACGGCGTGGATCCAAGTGGCGACTAATCCCAAGCGTTTCAATATTCCGATGGCCCTCACGTGGTCCCGGATCGCATTCATTCCGCTCATCGTGGGCGTGTTCTATCTTCCTGATGCCTTGATCGGCCCGCACATGAAGAATGTGCTCGCATGCATCATGTTTGCGATCGCAGCCATCACCGATGCGCTCGACGGATACATCGCTCGAAACTATGACATGGCGACCAAGAAGGGGGCGTTCCTTGATTCGGTTGCCGACAAGCTTGTCGTGTGCTCGGCAATCGTCGTGCTGCTTGCGTTCGACCGGGTCGACATGCTTGTTGCGCTCATCATCGTCGGCCGCGAGATCGCTGTGACGGCGCTTCGCGAATGGATGGCCAAGATCGGCTGCGCCGCCGCCGTCAAGGTGAACTGGTTCGGAAAGATCAAGACGATCGCCCAGATGGTCGCCATCCCGATGCTGCTCTGGTTCGATCCCCTGTTCGGTCTCGACATCTACTTCATCGGCACGATTCTCATCTGGGTTGCCGCCGTTCTCACGGTGTACTCCATGTGCGTGTACATGCTCGCCGCATGGCCGCATATCGAGGCGCAGGACAAGCTGAGCTAAAGCCGGCTTTGGAAACGGACAGGAAGAAGGGGAGCTGCGGCTCCCCTTGCTTTTCCTAGGCGATCTTTTCGGCCTTTGTCTTGATTTCGTAGAGCAGTCGCAGCGCCTCTCGAGGGGAAAGGCTGTCGACATCGAGCTCCCTGAGACTGTCGATGAGCGAGGCCGCTTCTTCGCTCATCAGGTCTTCCCGGACCGGTTCCTCGGAGGCTCCGGCGTAGTCCGCATTGGCAAAGAGATCGAGCTGCGGGCCCTGCGCGACGGCCCGGTCTTCAAGCTTCTGGAGCATGCTCCGGGCTCTGCGGATCACGCGGGCCGGGACGCCTGCGAGGCCGGCGACCGCGATGCCGTAGGACTGGCTGGCGGGGCCTTCCTTCACGTCATGAAGGAACACAACGCCGGTGCTGGTCTGGTCGGCTGACACATGGACATTGACGACTTCCGGCAGTTCGCTCGAGAGCTGCGTGAGCTCGAAGTAGTGCGTGGCAAAGAGCGTCCAGCTGCGCGAGCCCTGAGCAAGCTCATGGGCGATCGCGGCGGCCAGGCTCAGACCGTCGAAGGTCGACGTGCCGCGGCCGATTTCATCCATGAGTACGAGCGATTCGCTCGTCGCCTGATGCAGGATCGCCGCCGCTTCGGTCATCTCAACCATGAACGTGGAGCGGCCGCGAGCGAGGTCGTCCGAGGCGCCGATGCGGGTGAGGATCTTGTCCACGGGGCCGAGTCTTGCCGCCTTGGCCGGTACGAAGCTGCCGGCATAGGCGAGCAGTGTGATGAGCGCCACGCTGCGCATGTAGGTCGACTTGCCGCCCATGTTGGGGCCGGTGATGACGAGAAGCCTTCGGCCCGGAACCAGCCGGCAGTCGTTCGGGACGTACTGCTCGATCATGTGCTCGACCACGGGATGGCGGCCGGCGGTGATCTCGATGCCGGGACGCTCGGTGAGCTGGGGGCGGTTCCAGCGGGACTCGACGGCGTGACGGGCAAAGGCGGCCAGCACGTCGCTCTGGGCGGCGGCCTTTGCGCAGTCCATGAGCGGCGCCACCCAGTCGGCAAGTTTGTTAAGGAGCTCCTCCCAGAGCGAGCGCTCGAGCTGCGCCGCGCGCTCCTTGGCCGAGAGCGCCTTGTCCTCGTACTCCTTGAGTTCGGGCGTGATGAAGCGTTCGACGTTCTTGAGCGTCTGGCGGCGGCGGAATTCGGCAGGAACCTTGTCGGCCTGCCCCTTGGGTACTTCGATGTAATAGCCAGAGACCCGGTTGTACTCGACCCTTAAGGTCGAGATGCCGGTTCTTTCACGCTCGCGCGCCTCAAGCTGCGTGAGGTATTCGCCTGCGTTGTCCCGCAAGGCGCGCAGTTCGGCAAGCTCCGCGCTCACCTCCGAGCGAATGACGTCGCCTTCGCGCAGGAACGTGGCGGGCTCGTCAAGGAGCGTGTCGCGCAGCATCGTCTCTAGCGCCCCGTCAAGGCGGATCTTTTCGCAGGCCTCGGCAAAAAGCCTTGAACCGTAGCCGCCGAGCGCTTCGCTCAGGGCCCGCAGCTGGGGCAGCGCATCGCGCAGCGCCGCAGCCTCCTTGGGACGGATGCTTCTGAGTGCGATGCGGCTCGCAATGCGCTCGATGTCGGGGATCGCCGCAAGCGTCTCGTAAAGGCCTTCGGTTTCGTGCATCGGCTTCGATGCGAGCTCCTCGACGCAGTCGTGGCGCAGCCGCACTTCGGCCTGGTCGCGAAGCGGGTGATGCAGCCACTGCCGCATCAGGCGGCTGCCCATTGACGTGCGGCAGATGTCGAGCACGGAAAAGAGCGTCGGGCCGTTGTCGCCGCGCAGCGTTTCGCTGATTTCGAGGTTTCTGCGCGTCATCGCGTCCAGCACGATGAAGTTGGAGGCGGTCTGAAGCGAGAGCGGGCGGATGTAGGGCAGTGCGTCGCACTGCGTTTGCTCCACGTATGAGAGCAGCGCATTGCACGAGCTGAGGATTTCAGCTTCCTCGGCTATGCCCCAGGCATCAAGGTTGTTGAGGTTGAACCTGTGCAGGAGCTGCTCGGCACCGCGCTCGGCGTCAAAGTACCAGACGGGAATCTCCGTGATGGCGGCGCCGTCCGGCACGAATTCGGAGAACGTCTCCCGCAGGCCGTCGGCGACGAGGATCTCCGAGGGGCGGATGCGGGCGATTTCGCTTGCAAGCTGAGAGGCGGGCGCCTTGGCGGCAAGGAACTGGCCGCTCGTGAGCGTGATCCAGACGAGCCCCGCTTCTCCGCTCTTGAGTTTGGGCAGCGTGACCGCAAGCAGCGTCGAGTCGTTCTTCTCGGCAAGCAGCGCTCCGTCGGTGATCGTGCCGGGGGTGACGATGCGCACGATCTTGCGTTCCATCACGCCCTTGGCCTGAGCCGGGTCGCCGATCTGCTCGCTGATGGCGACGGACTGTCCGAGCTTGACGAGCCTTGAGAGATACTGCTCGAGCGTGACCGCGGGCACGCCGCACATCGGAATGGGCTTTCCGTTCAGGTAGCCGCGCTTGGTGAGCGTCAGGCCGAGGAGCTGATTGATCCGGATCGCATCCTCGAAGAACGTTTCGTAGAAGTCGCCCAGCCGGTAGAGCAGCAGGCAGCCGGGCACCTTCTCGCGCATCGTGCGCCACTGGCGCATGACGGGCGTGAGACCGGCGTAGGGATCGGCCGCTGCGGCGCTCGTTTGCTCTTGATTGTCTGTCATGAGTGCTCGGAAATGAAAGGATTCTTAAAACACAAAACCCCTGCCGGGGCAGGGGTGCGCAGGCGGGTGCTCGTTAGGCGACCGGCGACTTGAGCTCGCCCGCCTTCATGAGCAGCGTCGAGAAGCAGCGCGGCGTGCCGCAGCAGATCGAGCCGCTCTGCAGATAGGTCTCGCCGCCCGCGAGGTCGGTGACAAGGCCGCCCGCTTCAAGGACGATGAGCGAGCCGGCTGCAAGGTCCCAGGGCTTCAGGCCGCTTTCCCAGAATCCGTCCAGACGGCCGCAGCCGACGTAGCACAGGTCAAGCGAAGCGGCTCCGGCGCGGCGGATGCCGGCGCTAGCCTTGGCAACGGCCTCGAACTTGGGCATGTAGGCGGCGAAGTCGTCGGTCGCGCGGAAGGGGAAGCCCGTTCCGATCAGGGCGCGCTTGAAGTCGCGCAGGCCGGAGACGCGGATGCGGCGGTTGTTGAGGAAGGCGCCCTTGCCGCGCTCTGCGGTGAAGAGCTCGTTCTTTGTCGGGTCATAGACGCAGGCGACGACGATGTTGCCCTTCTGGGCCATGGCGATCGAAACGGCGTACTGCGGAAAGCCGTGCAGGAAGTTGGTCGTTCCGTCGATCGGATCGATGTACCACTGGTTGTCGGCGTCCGGATTGATGTGCTCGCTAGCCTCTTCGCCAACGATGCCGTCGGCGGGGAAATAGTGGCGGATCATGTCAACGATGAGTTCCTGACAGGCGACGTCAACGTTGCTCACGAAGTCAAAGGGAGACTTCTCGCGAACATCGAGCGATTCCAGATTGCCGCTTTCGCGGTTGATGAGCTGGCCAGCCTTGAGAGCTGCCTTGATTGCGATTTCCAACTGTGCGGAGGCCATTTTGATGCTTCTATATGGGAAAAGTGTCTGTGCGAACGAACGCAAGCGGGCGGGGAGCCGGAAAAGCCTAGGCACCGGACTAGCCAACCCCTTGCTCTAGAATAGCCAATCATTTTAGCGGAAAGGGCCTGCTTATCGCCCTGATTTTTTTACGGAGCATTTCATCTTGGAGCGAGTTCCCGAGCTGTGCCGCCGCGTGCGGTTTGTTCTTGCCGATCCCAGTCATCCGGGCAACATCGGATCGGCGGCGAGAGCCGTGAAGGCGATGGGCTTTACAGATCTTCGCGTGGTCAATCCCCGCGTGAAGAACTACAAGGAGGATCCCGAGGCAGTGGCGCTTGCCACGAGTTCGGTGGACGTGCTTCAGGCCGCTAGAACCCATGACACGCTCCTTGAGGCTCTTGACGGCGTGGTTCAGGCCTACGCGCTTTCGGGCTACAGCCGGGAGTTCGGCCCGCCCATCGAGGAGCTGCGCGTGAGCGTTGGCAAGGCCGCCGCTCTTCTGGCGCTGCCCAGGGAGCAGACCGGGGGCGACATTGCGTTTGTGTTCGGCACCGAGCGCAGCGGCCTGACCAACGAGCAGATGAGCCTGTGTCAGACCTGCTCGGCGATTCCCGCCAATCCC
>DNLN01000058.1:16231-16456 GCA_003488465.1 Sutterella sp.
CAATCCCCTGAGTCCGAGCCTGAACCTCTCCCAGGCCGTGCAGATCACGGCCTATGAAATGCAGCTCGCGCTGCTCTCGGGTGCGAGCGGCGAGCTCTACTCCTGGCAAAGCCGCTTTGAGCAGGCTCCGGCGGCGCCCGTTGCTGCGATCGAGGGCTTTTTCGAGCACTGGCAGAAGGCGATGATCGCATGCGGAGCGCTCGATCCCGAGGAGCCCAAGAACCT